>PSRH01000138.1 GCA_003175915.1 Candidatus Melainabacteria bacterium
AAAGAAGAAAACGATCTGTGTTTCTCCGATCGCTTCGAAGATGAGCTGAAGACCGCTCTGGCTCTGCCAGCAAGCGCACCAATCAAAGTGCACAGCCTGAATGATTACGGCGCTTCCATCGCCAGTGGTTCCTATCGCACACTGGGAATGGCGATCGTGCCCTGCAGTCTGGGCACCCTCGGAGCCGTCGCCAACGGCTTGACCGAGAATCTCATACACCGCGCTGCCGCCGTTACTCTTAAAGAGAGGCGAGTGTTCATGATCGTTTTGCGAGAGATGCCCTTTGGTCAAATTCAACTCAAGAATATGCTGGCTGTCTCCGAAGCCGGTGGGTTGGTGGCGGCCGCTTCGCCCGGCTTCTACCATCGTCCTCAAACCATTGGTGAGCAAGTCGATTTTGTCGTTGGTCGCGTTCTTGACCAGTTCCAGCTCGATCACAATCTTTTCAAGCGATGGAAAGAAGAATTGAGACCCTTGCCCCTACCAGCAAAAGTCCGCTCAGTGTAAAGCCATTGCCTAAGAATCCTCCAAAAGCTCATTCAACAGACCTGTCTGATGCCAGCTTGCAGCATCTTGGTAGAGTGGTGGGATTCTTCGGGTTGAAGGGGGCCATGAAGATCGCGCCTGCAACCAACAACCCGTCGCTTTTTCTAAACGTGAAAGAAGTGACGTTCCGCCTGGCCGGTCACCAAGAAAAGAGAGCGGCTGTCAGCAACGCTCGGCTCAAAAAACAATTGATCCAACTCCAGCTTACCGACTACCCGACTCGTACAAGCGTAGAACATTTGCTCAATGCCCAGGTACTTGTCGAGGCATCGCAAATTGCCGCTCTTCCAGAAAACGAATGGTGGTTGAAGGATTTGATCGGCATGAAGGTATTCACCACCGAGGGCAGTTTCATTGGCACCGTATGTGATGCGCTGGGCAAGGACGGTCAGTTCCTGGAGATAAGAAAGGCCGGAGCAGAGGAAAGCGACACTATCTTAGTCCCATTCGTACGTCAGCTTGTGCCTGTGGTTGACACGAGGGCCGGTAAAATCGAAGTAGTCAACTTGCCTGGATTGCTGGATTAACGGCGACGCACCACATCCGATACCATCAAGCGAAGGCAAACGCCGGCGATTAACTTCTTATAAGCGAGCTTGATAACCAAGGACGTATAGATTACCTTTATATTCACGGCGTTATTGGTTCGAACGACCGAATCTATACATCCCTAATTCTTGACCTGACAAGCGTCATGTCGCAACTGCGATGGTGATTAGAGTTTTGTCGCTTCAAACAGCATAAGAGATATGGCTCAAGCTACTCATCCGCCCTTCCTTAAGTCCGCCCCGAATCAGGCAGCCTCAGCAGAAATTGACTTTTGTCTGCCGGCGCTGAATGTCATTTCTTATCGCGGTCCAGGTGAAAAGGCCTCAGCTTCCGCCAGTCTCGAGCCAATAGTGAAACGCCTCAATACTAAGGTAAGCTGGTTTGCTCTAACCGGGCAACCGCGCTCAGCCACTCGCTTGTCCAGATTCACTTTTCACACGCCTGCCGCCGCTGCGGTTGTTTTTGAACAGCACGCCCAATTCTGTGCTAGTTACTTGAGTCCCCTCTTTCATGGCATGCCCGAGCGAGTCAAGTTCGATCCGATCGCCTGGAAATCGTTTAAGCAACTGAACGACCTTATGGCTTCTGATGCTTTGAATATGGCATCGCAAAGCTTTCCTACTTTGTTCTGGCTGCATGGTTATGAACTGGCTCTGGTAGCACCGGTAATATCTGTACAAGCAGGTGTGATCGCCTGTCATTTTTGGCATAGCCCCTGGCCTTCCCCTTCTTATTTGCTCAATTCTCCCGTTATTGGCGAGCTTGTTGAAGCAATGCTTACCAACAAGCTGATTGGCTTTCAAACGAGCGAATATGCCACAAATTTTTTGACGACGGTGCAAGAGGTCCTTCCTAGAGCCCAGGTCGATGTCCTGAAAATGAGCATCAAGCTCGGTCGGGTGACAACAAGAGTAGTGGTTATGCCCTTTGGTATCGACGGCAAGTTCTGGCAAGACAACGCCAAGCGAAGCCGCCCGCTCGCTCACGTGCTGGCCAAAAAATATAACAGCTCAGGTCATCTTGTCTTGGGTATCGACCGCCTGGACGCAAGCAAAGGCATTGTGCAAAAGCTCGATGGTCTGGAGGAGTTTCTTAAAACCAATCCGTCCTGGCGAAAACGCTTTCAGTACGTCCAACTCACCCATGCAAGCGAACATGAGGGCAACAATGACTATCTCGTAGAACTGACAGAAAGAATAGCCAAGGTCAATGCGCAGCATTCCGTTGGCGCCTGGCAGCCAATCATCCACCTGAAGAGCACCCTCGATAAAGCCGAGCTGTCTGCCTGGTATCAGGCGGCCGATATCCTGACTGTCAATTCCTTCGTCGAAGCCTTAAGCCTGGTGGCAAAGGAATACATTGCCTGCCGGCCCAACGACGAGGGAGTGTTACTGCTCAGCCGCGGCAGTGGCAGCGTATCAGAACTGGGTCAGGGAGCAGTTCTCATTGACCCTGCCAGCCAAGAATCATTCGCTGCCGGATTGTTGCAAGCTTTTTCAATGAGCAAAGAGGAACGCCGGCACCGCATGCAGCTAATGAAGCGCGTCGTCGGCTGGAACAGCTTGCAGGACTGGGCAATTAGATTTCTCCGCGAAGCTCTAATCTAAATGTCTGTCGGCAAGCTGAAACTACCACTTCAACAACTTAAAGCGTTCCATGTCTACGGTGGCAGTATTGCGGTAAATAGCCAGCACAATCGCCAGTCCGACGGCCGCCTCGGCTGCAGCTACGGTGAGAATGAAGACGGCGAAGACTTGTCCTCGCAAATGGATGGGATCGATATAACGAGCGAAAGCTACCAGATTGAGATTAACGGCATTGAGCATCAGTTCGATTGACATGAGCACTCGTACGGCGTTGCGAGAGACCACCATGCCGTACATGCCGATGGAAAAGAGAACCGCTGCCAGGGTCAGGTATCGCACTAGTGGCTCCTGCCCAACCGTGAGAACGAAGAACGAAGCGATGGTTCCGATCGCCATAACTGCCACCGGTTCGCCGCGAGCGAAGAGTATGGCAAATGTTCCCAGAAAGAGGATAGCGACGAAGGCGTAGATGTCGGGGTAACCTTTTAGATTGATTGACTCCATCATCTGAGTAAACAAACCGCTGGCAAAAAGCACAACAATGATCAAGGCTATCAGCCCATAAGAGACGGAAACCGCTCCCAGGAATTGTCCTTTCTTTTCGCCCCGATCGATCATCTGCGATCACCTCCTCGTGCTACTAACGGTCGTATCTCTTTCAAAAAGTGTGGCTGGCTGATTTTGCTCGCCCGCCTCTTTCGAAGGTTCCTCCTTATCACTGATTGCCCGCTCCGCTTTGGCAAGCATAATCGCCCCAACCAGAGCAGCTAAGAGCAAAACAGAGGCAAATTCAAAAGGAAGAGCATAAGTGGTGGTCAGTGCCATGCCAATTGTTTGCACGTCAGGACTGACGGCTTCACTGCTCAATGGCCAGGATTCCGATCGCAAAGCACAGTAAATCGTAAAGAAGAGAGCACCGGCCACCAGAAAGCTACCCAATTGTTGGTGAGCAGTACCGGGTTGCGCCTCCTTTTCCAGCTTCGGGTTAGTCAACATCAAAGCGATGACAACCACAAGGGTGATGCCCACGGCATAGATCATCAATTGGGCAAGGGCCAGAAATTGCGCTTGTAAAACCAGAAACAGACCGCAGATCGAGCCAAAGACTCCGATCAACAAGAAGCCACTGCGGATGATGGTACGATCAAACAAGACACCTAAAGCCATCGGAATAGCCATCACGGCCAGCAGGTAGAAAAGAAAGTCATCCAACCTTCCTGGTATCCAAGCTCTCAGTAAGTCTAAGTGTTCCATCTCAATCGATTACCCTTGTCTTGGTCCCTCTCCACTTTCATTCTCTGGTTTTGCCTCGTCGGATTTTCCTTCGTCGTTGGACAATTTCGGAGGAGCTTCCGGGGCGACTTGAGCATCCGGTGATTTCGTCTCAGCTTCCTTGGCGCTTTCGCCTTCAGTCGCAGCTTTTGTTTGGGCAGTCTGGCCCGCGCCTGCTGGTGCCGGCTTTTCAGCTGTCGCCGCCTTGCCTGCCGCGGCCGGGGCGGCCCCTTGAGCTGCAGGCGCTGCCTTGGCTGGTTTCGGCTTGGGCAACGGGTTCTCTTTGCGATCGAAATAATAAGCTGATTCTTCCTGGGTAAGCGTCAGCTTCTTCAGGTCGTAAACCAGGCTTTCTCGCGTATAGTCGGCCATTTCGAAATCGTTGGTATTAATGATGCAGTAGGTCGGGCACACTTCCGTACACAATCCACAAAACATGCAAAGCCCGTGATCGATTTTGAAGTCAATCAACTCCAGCTTGTTAGTCTCCGGACTTTTGTGCGCGGTAATCTCGATGCACTTATCAGGACAGACTCTTTCGCACTGGCGACAGGAAATGCAAAGGTGTTCACCCGTCTCAGGATTGACCGTAAGGGCCAGACGCCCGCGGAAATGAGCGGGCAGAGGCGGCACTATATCCGGATAAACTTCCGTGGTGGGTGGGCGCAAGGCGTGCATGGCCACCGTGCCAAGCCCGCGGCGAATCTCGTACAAGCCGACAATCGATTGCCAGATGCCTCTAAATAACTGCTCAACCCAATCAAACATGAAGACGCACGGCTCCCTTCGCAAAGGTGACTAAGACGAAAATGATCAAAGACAGTGGCACCAGTCTCTTCCAGCCAAAGGCCATCAACTGGTCAATACGGAAGCGGGGCAGCGTGCCTCGCACTAATATGGCGAAAAAGACAAGAGCATAGACCTTGATAATCACCCAGATGGCCGGGAAAAACGTCGACGGATCGATCAAGTGGATACGGTCGGTGAAAAAGGAAAAGAATTTACCGACCGGTTGAGTTACCGCCGGATTTGTCAGAGGATTCAACCAATCTGGTAACGGGCAGTCTCCGCCACCGAGAAACATGACAGTGGCGATCGTGCTCACGATAAAGAGATTCGTAAACTCCGCCAGAAAAAATATGGCAAACTTAATGCCACTATACTCGGTGTTATAACCACTAACTAGCTCACTTTCCGCTTCCGGAAGATCGAAGGGAATGCGATTGATCTCGGCACAGGCACCGGTAAGATAAATGCCAACAAGAAGCACTGTGCAAGCGATCAAAACAACAGTAGCGATTACGGAACCCCAATCAGGATAGTATTGGCTCAGCATCTGATGAGCGTCCGCTTGACCGGCAGCCAGGGCCTGGAAGTACTTGTTCAAGCCACTGAGCGCTCCGCCACCCAGGATATTCCAGTTAAGCAGTCCGCCCTTTTGCATCTCGGCAATTTTGACAACGTCCAGGGTGCCGGCCATGAGGCATACGGTGATGATGGAAAGCACCAGCGGAATTTCATAGCTTATCGCCTGAGCGGCACTGCGCAGCGCCCCTACCAGCGAATACTTGTTATTGCTTGCCCAACCACCCATGACAATACCGACGACCGGCACGGATGACACGGCCAGGACATAGAAAATTCCTGTGGGCAAATTGACCACCTGGAAAAGATTGTGATTGTTGGTCACCGCCGCCAGCAATGGCAAGGCCCCGAAAATTGAGGGGGCAAAAAAGATAATCGGCGCCAAAGTGAACATAAAGGCGTCCGCCCCTCTCGGCGTTATGTCCTCTTTAAAGAGGAGCTTGAGAGCATCAGCCAGAGTTTGCAGAAAACCGTCCGGGCCAACCCGGTTTGGTCCTTTGCGCACTGTGAAAAGGGCCAGGGCTCGCCGCTCTGCCAGAACCATAAACATCGCATTAATGGGAATGAAGACCATGACCGCCACAAGCGGCGTCAACACCTGACAGATTTCGGTAACCAGACGCGCCCAATCCGCCTGAACATTGGCGAGTAAAAGAGGAATAGCGACACCGACCAACCAGCTAACCGCCCAAACTAGACCAAATATGATAGTAAGCCAACCCCAGCTTAGGATCGTGAACTTCCTGATTTCGGCGGCATTGGCAATCATCGTTAAGGTCTACCTCTAATTTCCTCTCTTTTCAGCGATCTACATCAGGCAAAATTATGTCGAGCGAGCCAAAGATGGCCATCACATCAGCAATCGGACGGTCAATCAGAAGCGGCGGCAAAACCGACAAATTGGAGAAAGAAGGATTGCGCCAGCGGAAACGATAGGGTTTGTCCGAACCATTGGAGACGACATAGCATCCCAAGACGCCACGTGGCGACTCAACCGCGGCAAAACCTTCGCCGGCCTTGACCCGCAGACCGGCATTTTGTTTCTTGGTTTTGGCCATGATATCGCCCTGCGGAATCATATCTATGACTTGCTTGATGATTTCGTTTGACTGTCGCATTTCGCGCACCCGGGCAAGATATCGATCCCTGGTGTCACCATCCTTATCAAAAGTAATGACATCGAACTTCAACTTGTCGTAAACGGAATAGGGCTTGAAGCGGCGCAGATCATAATTGATTCCGGAGGCGCGCAAGGAAGGTCCGGTGACGCCATACTCCATGGCCAGACTCTTAGGCAGGACACCGACACCGGTTGTACGATCAAGAAAAATCGGATTTTCCGTGACGATAGCCTCATACTCGTTCACTCGTTCGGGGAATTCTTTGGTGAAGGCCTCGACACGCTTGAACCAGTCGGCTTTAGGGTCGCGCTGTACACCGCCAATGCGGATGTAATTAAACATCATCCTTTGCCCCGAAATCTCTTCGAGGAAAGTAAGGATCTTCTCCCGCTCCCGGAAGGGATAAAAGGGGAAACCGTATAAAGCGCCAAGATCAATCAAATACGTTCCCAGCCAGAGAAGATGGGAACTGATCCGGTTCAATTCGGAAGCCAAAACTCGCAAGTACTCGGCCCGCTCCGGCACTTCCGTGCCGTCAACATGCTCTGAGGCGCGCGCCAACGCCCAGGAAGTGAACATCCCAGAAAGATAATCGACGCGATCGATGAGAGCCTGGTATTGAAACCAGGTACGATTTTGGCCTTGCCATTCCTGGGCGCGATGCAAGTGTCCGAGCACCGGCTCGACGTGCCTGACTATTTCGCCATCAAGCTTGAGAATCAACCGCAAGACGCCATGGGTGGCCGGGTGCTGCGGCCCCATGTTGATGATCATCTCATCAGTCTTCAATCGGTCTGATTTTATCTCTGTGGCCATGGTCAGCTCTCTATCCGCCTGGGCAAATCTTTTGCCTATCTGAAACTACCGGGACTCTTGTCGTTAAGCGCATCGACAGGTTGTCGATAATCCCGCCGCAAAGGATGCCCTTCCCAATCCCAGGGATTGAGAATGCGGCGCAAGTAAGGATGGCCAAGATACCGTATGCCAACCAGATCAAAGGTCTCACGCTCGTGCCAATTGGCCGCTTGCCAAATAGGAGCAACGCTGGGAACTTCCGGCAGATAGTCAGCTTTGACAGTGGCCTTGGCGATGCGCACCTTAATCACCAGCTCGTTTTTATTGGAGTAAGACCACAAATGATAGACCGAATCGAAGGTGTCCGGGCTGTCAACGCCTGACACGGTGACAAGAAAATCAAGAGCCACTTCGGCGCTGTTTCGCAACAAACGCAAGGCTGCCGTCAAGTCCTTACTATCCACCTCGAGCGTTTCCACACCGCTTGAGGCAGGCAGGGGGCTTGAATTGATGCCATGATCTTTCAAGAACTGGCCAAACGGTCCGGTTGTTGGCGGATTCTCAGCTGGTTTGCCTTGACTGGTTTCTGTCGTCATCGTTGCCCTGTTCGCTTCACCTTAACTGCAAGACTCTCTTTACGCCTGAGGCTTTCTCTCCACCGATTCGCTGGCAAGCGCCATTTGCGTGTCAAGTTGAGCTTCTTTGATCAGATCCTCCACCGGTCTGCCGGTGTCATAGTCCACGTAACGCACGGCTGTCTGCTTATAGACGCGGTGACGCCGGCTGGCGTAAGTTTCGGTCCTGATCTTTTGCTGTAGCTTAAGCAGAGCATCAAGAATACCCTCTGGACGTGGCGGGCATCCAGGTAAATAGACATCCACGGGGATGATCCGATCAACCCCCTGCACCACCGAATAAGAGTCATTGAACATGCCGCCTGTAACTGTGCAGGCACCCATGGCGATGACATACTTGGGCTCGGGCAATTGTTCGTACAAAGTGATGAGCGCCGGCGCCATCTTGCGAGTGATTGTGCCGGCGGTAATAATCATGTCGGCCTGACGCGGCGTGGCTCGGAAAACTTCTGAACCGAATCGAGAAATGTCGAATCTTGACATACCAACACACATCATCTCGATGGCGCAACAGGATGTGCCGAAGGTGAGCGGCCACACGGCGTTGGACCTGGCCCAGTTGGCAATCGGATCGAGATAGCGCGACAAAGCATCGATTGCCTGATCCAAAGTTGTCAGGCTAACCGTATCCTTCAACTCTTCCGGCAGTTGGGTGGTGAGTTGATTACTCATAAGCGGCTACTCCCAATGCAAGGCCCCTTTCTTCCAGGCATAGGCCAGGCCCACCGCCAGAACCGCCAGGAAAATCGTGATCTCGACAGGACCGAACAAAAGCGACTTCATTTGGGCGCTCACTTCATCAGTGACCAAGACCCAGGGAATGATGAAGACAATTTCGATGTCAAACAATATAAAGAGCAAGGCATATAGATAGTAACGAATGTCGAACTGGACGAGCGCCTCTTGAAACGGCTTCATGCCACACTCATAAGGCTGATTTTTCAGAGGATTAGGGCGATGATAACCCAGCATTTTCTGGAGAAGCCAAGCAAGACCGATCATGCCGACGGCCGGTAACGCAAAGCCCATTAAAACAAAGACCGCGATCTGAGCTAATTGCAACTGATACATGATTCCGCTTCCCTGGCTGAGGTTTAGCTACTTTCCCCCGGCGCACTGGTAAGCATAGCAGGACTGGCCGTAAACTCTTCGCTTTGGTAAACAAGGCCGCCCCCTTTGTGATCAGGTATGCGGCTAGTGAAATTGCCAGGCTTGATAGCAAATTGAGAAGATCAGCGATGACCCAAAAGGCTAAGACAAAAACATTCCTAAAGATGAGTTTGAGTGTTCTTGAACAGCAAGAAAGATCGTGCTTTTCAGGCGAATCGAAAAAAAGCGAGGTTCGCCAGGGAAGCTGGCGGTTGCTAAGATCTAAAAAACAAAGATTAACAATTAAGCCGCCCCATTTTGTTATTGGTAATGTTCAATTTCTTCCAAGTGGAAAGCAACGCCAAACGCCCGCTCTCAGGTAACCCCAACCAGAATGTCAAATAATCTCCCTGCCACTGTCACCGGTAAGCGTCTAAAAGACCTTGACCACTTAAGCGCCAAACTAGGAATTACTTTTGGTCGCATGGGATTGTTGAATGAGGCGCTCACCCACAGTTCTTTCGCTGCCGAGAGCGGCACGAAGGATTACGAACGCCTGGAGTTCTTCGGCGACGCCGTCCTGAAATTCGTAATTAGCGAATATTTACTTGAGCGCTTTCCAGATTACGACGAAGGCAAACTCACCGA
>PSRH01000054.1 GCA_003175915.1 Candidatus Melainabacteria bacterium
TGATTTCCAGCAGCAACCTACCTGCGTCGGCTCTTATTGACGCCGACTTCAAAATTTCTTGGCACTCGGTTATGAAAGCGTCCGCTTTAGCCAGTCGCACGATAAAATCGGTGTCCGGCAACTTTCCTTCCTCTAGAGGCTTTTTCAGGAGGTCGAATTTGATTTCATCCTTAGCCAGCTTGGCTCGGAAAAGCTCATCACCTATGTGCCGGCCGCTTGGGTCCAGGGGGGGCTCCAGCGGACATCCTGCCGGTATGTCCAGCCCCATCGCGTCCAGCACCTTCAAATGTTGGACGGTTCCAACGGAGAGGAACTCCGTAACTTTCTTGAGCGCTGCCACCGACTTGGGACCAAACTTTCCGGCATCCCATTCTTTTTTTATCGCATCGAGATCTATCTTTTCGCCGACTTTGTCCGGGTCCTTGCCGGCCAGTCTCGCTGCTTCTCTCTTGACGTCAACGATGTCATTCATCACCGTTATCGTCTTGATCATCCTCGCCTTCAATATTTCGCGGTCAGCACTGCGAACTGTCCAATCATCTTTAGGGTCATCCTTGGGCTTCGGCGGAGGATCTTTTGCATCGGGCCCCGGCATAAGCAATGTCAAAAGACAGGTAGCAAGCCATTCTTCCGTGCCTGTCCCCTTACCACTTCCCTTGCCGATCAGCTTTCTGGAAAGCCAATCTATGTAAGCAGACGCTGCCTTCTTATCCAGATCTCTTTCGGGTACGCTCATTAAGGGCCTATTGAATTGATTGAAACCATCGGTAGTGCCTTAAATAGATGACCAGGTAGAGCAGTGGACTCTACCCCTTCCACTCCTGCAACACTTTCTGGTAAATTCAATTTCGACTGATATAGGTGAAGGTACCAGCGCTGTTCATCACTAAATTCAGTGTGCGTCTGCGCTGTGAGATTATTGTGATTTTCCCGTGTTTGGTTTGCGAGATGCCCCTGGTTATGGTGGGAATTCTCCTCATACAAGCGGTTTTTCGATTACTGCACCACGCATCGCGGGGGTCATCGCTTGTTTAATCTTTGGCGAGCACTAAGGGCTTTCGCAGTTCCTTGGCTCTCTTTGCCAGGGCCTTTGCTTCTTCGGGACGCTTCAGTTCTTCCAGGCAGACGCTATACAGTTGCAGAATATCAGCCAGTTCTTCCCTCGGAAAATTCTCTTTTTTCTCCAGTAGTGATATCGCCTTTTTGTATAACGGATCGGCACTTTCATAGTCTGCCTTCTTCGCTAACCCGGCCGCCTGCCGCACGGTTAGAATTGCCGTCGGCACGCTGTCCTCGCCGTTGTGCTTCTTCGATATCTCAAGTGCCAGCTTCAACAATTTTTCCGCTTCTTTCTCTCTCGGCTTCTTGTTCGTATTCAATGGGTTGCTTACCGCTATGATCACTTGGTCCAGGGCTCGACTGACGTCCCCTCGACTCGATTTGCCTGGCTTCTTACCAGCCAGATCTATCAGCGTTGCCAACGCTTTATCCATGCCTTCCTGATCTCCGGCCTTTATATTCGCCAGCACTAATCTGCTGGCTATCCAGATCGCATCTCCGCTTTCCACCTTATCCGGATTCTTTAATGCTATTGCCAGTGCTTGCTTCAAATGTTCGACTGCATCTTCATCTTTTCCGGCCCACAATTGGGTCATCGCCACCTGATAGTGCGCCATGGCCAGATCGGGATGATCCTTTTCCAACTTGTCTTCCAATATCTTCAATCCCGCCTCGCTATGGAGCATGGCTGCTCGAGCACAGTTCTCATAAGGTGTTCGCTCGCCCGTGTTCATCGATGCTTTCAGGAATAACTCTGATACCTTCAGCCTCTCTTTCCCGGCCTCTAGACTATCCTCTCCGTATTTCTTCTCAGCAGCCCTCAGTTTTTCAAAGGCGACGTCCTTCGCCTTGTACACTTTCTCCAGCTCATCGTTCGATAATAACGTCGGTTCCCCATCTCCTAGAAGCCGTTTGAACCAGTCTTGCCTGAAGTGAATTTGATCAGCCTCGTGTGCTACTCGCAACTGTCGGGCTTCTTCCCAAGCAGCATCTGCCTCTTTCTTTTTGTCCAGATTGAACAATGTGTCTCCATATGCCACTACAAGATCCGCCAGCTTTTGCTTGTCTGTTTTCGGCTGGGCCTTGTAGTGCTTAATTGCTGTCTCGAATAATGGCAGCGCCTCTTTATCTTTCTTTTGCTCCCCAAGGTTCTTGGCTAGCAGCGCCATGATCCATACGGTGTCATTGTCCTTCTCACCATTGACTTCCTTTGATACCGCCAGCGCCTGCCGTAAGAGAGGCTCAACGTCCTTAGCTCTGGCTGTTTTCTTTTCCTCTTCAAACTCTTGCGGATAAGACGCGGCCACAAGCTTCAGCGCTCTTAAAATTTCGCTTCCCTGTAGCACGTCAACCTTCTTCTTGGAAAATTCCACCAGATCCTGGTTGACCTTAGCTGCTTCCTCATATTTCCCAGTGGCAATGTAAGCCCTGGCAAGATGGCTTGCGATCCACACTCCATCCGTCCCAGGTATTTTGTCCTTCTGTTTCTTGTATATATCCAGCGATTCTTTCAGATGCTTTTGCGCGTCTTCCCATTTACCCTGGCGCATTTCGGCAATTCCCAGCCTGTAGAGCGCGTCACACAACTCCACTGAATCTGCAGGCAGTTTCTTCCTGAACACTTCTTCCGCTGCCTTGGCATGGTATTCCGCCATTCTCCCGGTATTCCCGCGCACGGTTGGGTTATCGCTCTCGAATGAGCGGCAATATGCTACTTTGGCAAGCGCCAGTTGCGCTCGGGCTACTTCCAGGCTCCCTTCTCCATATTTCTTCCGTGCTGCTTCATATTCTTTGAAGTATCTGTCCAGCCTGTCTTCCTCATACTTCGCCGTTGGATCTTTGCTCCGTTCCGTTTGCCGGTCGGCAATACGGTCGGCTAGCTCTTCCAACTCTTTCGAATCCGCCTTTCCTTCGGCCCGTTTTCGTCCGAGAGTAACCCTGAGGTATTTCTCCGAAGTGGGGTCCACTCCCGCTTTCTCGTACAGCTTTTCCGCCAGCTTCCAGCAGCTCACCATCCTCTCTTTATCCGGCGTCTCTTTCCTGCCAGCGATAAATGCCATGGTCTCAAGCCAATCCACTGCCTTGTCCAACTCCTCACCCTTCAACTTGAACAAAAGCGTCTCTGCTTCTTTTCGGGTAAGCTGATTACCTTCGATAGCTACGGAAGAAAGGGCTATTATCGCCCGACCCCTATCTTCGCCGGTTACCTGCGATCCCGTATCAAAAAGAATGGTTTTCGCAGCTGCCAACTTTAGGACCTGACTATCTCCATAGAGCCAGTGCGCCCGTCGATCATCTACTACCATCGGCCCGGCAAGCTCAGAAACCAATTCTTTCAATCGAGCCTCAGCGACCTTGCGTACTTCCGCCGATTTCCCTTTCTCGGCTAATTCGGCAAGCGTGTCAATGGCGCTAAACTTGTAGGTATCGTCTACACCCTTGCTGCGTTTGTCGACGAGGGTTAACGCTGCTCCCAACTTTGTCTCTTCATTATCGCTTCTCAGAGCTCGCCAGATGGCAATCACTTCCATTGCGTCAGCTCCAGCAATCGGCTTCAAGAGTGAATCCCTCTTGATTCCCGATACTAAAGCAGCAAGTTCTTTGGTAGTGTCATCGTCCTTGCCCAGAAGTTTCTCAGCCTTTTCCACAACATTGAACATCATCGCCGGCGATTTCGTCTCTTTATCGGCCCGCGCTACAAATGCCGCGCTAAGCATGAGCGCATCGGCAATCGCACTCTTGTCTCCACCCTTATGATCTTCTGCCCATTTTAATGCGCTGTTCGCGGCAATCAGGCATTGCTTGGGCGACAATTCGCCGAGTACACCCTTCAATCGCCCACGCAGATCCTCGTCTCCTGTGAGAGCCAAATCTATGAGTTTTGTCAGAGCTTCGCCTTTGTAAAAATCGGCCAGGACATTTGCATTGTTATCGCAAAGCTGTAGCATCAGGATTGCGGCATTGGCCTGTTGCCCTTTATCTTTCGACTTTTCGATGATCGACGATAGTTCACCAGCGGCAATTTTTCGCTCTTCATCGTTCATCTTCTTCAAAAGAGCTTGCGACTCCAGGGCAATCCCCGGTGTGGCTGCGATGGCTAGATTAGCTAGCGCTCTGGCAGCATAAGATCTGGTAAATTTCATGTCGTCTGCCGGTACAGAAAGCAGTAAACGAGCAGCATCAAATTTCACTTGATTATTCTCTGATTTTGCTGCGGCATCACATGCCACTAACAGAGCACGTACCTTGTGCTTTGCTTTGACGTCATCGGCACCATTGGTCATGATCAGGTTGGCCGCCCTGAATCTTTCCTCGATCGGTCGCTTCTCATCATTCATTGCCGCCACAATTGGGGCAAGCCTCGGATCATCAGCCAATATCGTTGCTGAACCCAAATTTCTTCCAAACTTTAGAACATCTTCAACGTCCTTGCTGGCAAAATCCTTCAGTATTTCTGCCGCTTTTGTCTTCACTGAGGGTATTGAATGATCCTTAGCAATGGCTTCCAGAACTGCTGATACCATATGCGTCTTCCATTCGTGCAATTGCTTCAAAATCAACAATTGCCTTTCTTCACTTTCTTTATAGCCAGGTTGATCAGCTTTTGGCGTATTCTGATATTCAGTTCTCAGTACCGCTGCCAGCGTAATAGCTGCTCGCTCTTTGCTAATCTTCCCTTTCGGCTCCACCAGCTCCAGGTAGGCCTCGAGAAGTTTCTTTCTAACGCCTGGTTGCAGAGTTGGATCATCAATCAAGACGCCAGCTAGGAAGCCTTCCATATCACCGGCCCCGGGCGCCTTTAACTTGCAGATCTGCAGAATCGTATCGGCCGCCTTATCCATCGCATCTGCTTGGAAGCTGTCGAGGAATGGACTGCCTTGACGCCGAATTACAAATTGCAGGAATAATCTTTCGAAGTCACCATCTTTATCAAGGGCCTTCTTGCGCAGGTCGTCATACTGCTTCCACATGTTATCAATGACGGCCTGACCAGCAGCGCTTTCCTCCTCCTGAATCTTCTCTTTGCTGTGGAATAACTTTTCAAATCGCCTCGCCGTGCTGGCACCGTAACGATCGCGAACCGCCTCCCCCCACTCTTCCCGGAATGTATATGGGCTAAGCAGTCCATACTTATGTCCCTTAAGATCGAATTCTTGATAATGTCTCGGTATCTTCGATTCCCAACTGCGCTTTATTTCCGACAGCGCCTTTTCGTAGGCTGCCTGATAATCAAGATCGCGTGTGTAGTCAGCACGCTTTGGACTCTCTGGGGTAATAAGCGGCACCCCAAGGAGGTTTGCATATGGTGAACTGGCCCATCCCAGCGCCGCTACTAGTTTTCTTGCTTCCTCCTCTTTAACGGCAGCGATAGCCTTTTCGACAAGAGCGAGGTCTCCCTCCTGATAGTTCTTAGGATTCTTTTTGATATCATCAACCAGTGCTTGGGCATCCTGAGTCGTACCCTCTGTCGGTTTCCGAATCAGGATTCCCGCCAATACTTCGGCCGCTCTTTCTCTGTCTTCTTTCACCTTGCTCTGCATGAGAAATTCCGCGGCCAGATATCTAACCTTCGGATGAGAATCTCCAGCAGCCATATAGGCCAGGGCTCTCCTCTCATCATCCGCCTTCGCGATCGGACGGCCGTTGAACGTCTGACACAGCGCTTTGCATACAGCATCTGCGTCAAGATTCGGTTTGAGAAGCGCTGCTTTAAGCGGCTTTGCCAGGTCGGCTTCCGACGCCTTACCGTCTGCTACATATACATCTTTGAAATATCCTGTGCGCTCCCGCATTTCGAACAAGAGAGCTTTCGCTTTCTCTCTGACTTTCGGAAAAGGATATTTCTCCTCATCAACTATCGCCTCGAGAATTGGGGTAACAACTGGCGTCTTGTATTCTTTTAGCAGCCCCATCAATTTATGTTGAAGAGCTTCAGCATCCTCAAACTCAAAGTTGATGTTACCTTTGCCTTGATCTCTCGGGATCCTCCTCGCTTCACTTTCCAGCAAGGTCGCGATCGTTACGGCGAATTCCTCTTTAGAGATCACGCCTCCCTTGCATAGAGTTTCAAGGCCGTCCACCGCATATCCGCGTGTGGTGGGGTGGGTACCTCCTTTGAGCACACACGCTTCCATTGCCCATACCAAGTCCTTGGCGCGGTCATCCTTCATCGCCACAAGCTGTTGGCATATTTCGCGTAAGCAGACGGCACCATCTTGAGCTCTATTTCGGCGCCCAAGATTATTTGTCTCATCTGCCCCCTTGCCGTCTGACACGACAGCATAAACGCAGGCTTTGATAAATGGCTCGTAATATGGGTAGTTCTTCAGCCCGGAAGATTTGATGTAGGCTGCTTCTTCTTCGCTACTGGGATAGCCTTTGTTTTTTACAAAGAACTGGCTCCTCCATTTACTGACTATCTCTTTTTCTCGAGACCAGGGAGTGAGATTGTCTATACCTTTCTTTTTGTCATAAAGCGTCTCGAATCCGACAAGAGAGCGATCCGAAGCCTTTTTGATATCGGCAGAAGCTTTTCGGAACTCTTTCTGATACTCTTCTGAGCCTCGATCTGGGCGCCGTTCGAACCATTCCATCCGTCTCAATCTTTTTAGGATGAGCGGATCGGTTTCCGTCGTTAGGCGCTCGATGCAAAGCTCTCTAAGTTGTGGATGGCCAATCTCTACAAGCATTTCCAACGCTTTCAACCTGACTGTTTCGACCAAGTCATTTCTAGCTACATCCGGCAATACCAGGCGCGCCGTCTCTGGACTCAGTTTGGCAAGGGCTACTACGGCGGGCTCTCGCAACGATGCAAACTTGCTAGGAAACGGGTTGCTGTCATCCTTCATGTCCGGCGACAAGAAGCATTGCAATCTTTGGACAACTTGCGCCAATTGCCCTACGTCCGCACCTTTGAATATTTTGGGCAGATTCTCGGTTATGGCAATCTTTAGGTCGACCTTCTCGCGCACATCATCAGTGACTTCCCCAGTCAATCCTCTCATTGTCAATGCTGATGTACAGAGAACACGGAGCCGCTTCAACTGGGGGATTGTGAGGGTGTCAAGTCGCGTCTTGTTTCCTTCACCGGGCAATGGTTCGGTGAGCTTCTCTAGCACTGCCATCGCAAGCCGTGGTCTGGAAGTGTCAAAGCACTCCATCAGAGCTTTGTTCAGTGCAATAGTCCTGTCACCATCAGTTGGGAAACCGGCTAAATCTTGCAGGTGATCCAGGGCAAGCGCAGCTCTGAACTTATTGACGCGGAGATCATCCTGCCCTCCCAAGGGCGAAACGTTGTCCGTATCAAGTGTAAGATCAGCTTTGAGACGGCCTCTGACCAGTTCAGCATACTTACCTGGCTTATCACTATTTTCAGACCACTCTTTGTGAATGCGCGCCAGAAGACCTTCTCGTTCAGTACCAAATTTCAGTACTGCTCCCTTCTCTTTATCTCCCAAAATAACTTGATCGCCTGGCTTTATATCTGTTTTGTCTGCTCCTACTTTTATGTAGGTAGGCTCCTTCTCTCCAGGTCGTTTTATCCAAACTTCATTCTTTCCTAGCGCCGCTATCGAAAAGGTTCCGTCTCTATTGGCGGTAATTGTGGCGTGACGCTCGGCAACTCCTTCTCCCTTCGCTTCTATGTAAACGTTGCGACCTGTCTTACTACCGATATCTACAGTTGAACCTAGAGAAAGAGGCTGTCCGTTCACTGTTGGTCTCATCGCCGTATTTGCGGAGAGCACGGAAACGGCGAGTGCCCTTAAATCAGGATCCGCATTCTTGTCCTTGGCGATTCCCTGGAGCACTGCTTCGATGGCGTTGCTGTCTCTCTTATAGAGATTGGCTAATGCTTCATTGCGAGCATCAGGCGGAAGATCATTTAGCCCGGGCTCTACTTTGAATCTGAAATACTCCAAAAGAAAATCTAGCCGCGGCCCCGTCTTGCCAACAATCGCCTCACCTTTTAGTTCCTTCGGCGCGTGTTCTGAGGCCAGGACTTCAAAACACGCTCCGACCATGTCCGTGTAATCAAATCGCGCCAGGTCCGCAAACTTCTTCGCTTGCTCTACTGCCTTTTTCTTTGCCGCCAGATCCTTCTTCAGGTCTTCATCATCAGGTGCTGCATCTGACTTCTTCTTCGCATCAATCAACTTGCCGGCCAATATGTCGAATCCATCTTCCGCTATATGGCTCAATCTGCACAAGTAGTCTCCCGCCACCAGCCTCAAGCGGCTTGTGTCTCCCGATAACGCCTCATTCCTCAAGAACTCCAGCGCTTCTTTGGCGGTGACCTTGTCTTTGGCTGTACTCTGTGAAATCAGAACATTCGCATCATCTTTGTATTTCGCCTTCAGCTCTTTCTCAAACTTATCCGCTGCCTCTTTGTCTGTGAACTTCACCTCTCTGACGCTTTCATATACGTCCTCTTCTCCCTTCTTCTTGTACGACAAACGCACCGTATATACGGTCGCCTCTCCCAGTACTTCATCGAGGACCAACTCCTTCCTGTTCCCTAATAGCGCAATTGCCGCGGCCGTCTTCGCCGCATCGTCTCCTCCATTCCGGAAGGCATACACCGCATCTGCTATGTGCCGTTTCTTTCTCGCTTCGTCGTCCGGCAAGAATAGGGTCTCTCTTCCTTCCCT
>PSRH01000130.1 GCA_003175915.1 Candidatus Melainabacteria bacterium
TGGCGCCCCAATGACAGTATCATATCCCTTGCCGGGGATTTCCTTACTATTTGGTTTTCTTGATCCCAACAAGCGGCGCCTTGGTCTTGAGCGCTGGCTTGCCAGCAACCTTCATAGACTTTGATTTGATATTGCTGGCTACCGGTACTTTCGAAGCACCAGTGGGAGCCTTGGCAGCGAAGACCGGTGCCGTTGCCATGGTCAAAACACTGACAGCCACGGCGGTCATAATTAGGTTTTTCATAGTTCAGTTCCTCGTAGTGTGATAGAAGGTCTTAGTTACTTCGAGACAGCGTTTTGCCTCTTTATACGCCTCATGGTATTGAGCGACTGTGTCTAATTTGTGGAGCGATTGTAAGCACTGGGTAAGCTTCTCGGCTTACTTCGGCGCGAGAACGACACAAAACATCCACAATATTGATCTACGGTTGCTAAAGAAATATGATCTACGAAGGTAACCGCTATGAGCTCCCCTTTTGTAAACAGCATATCAATTGATTCCATGGCAAAAGTTTTAGTGGTTGAGGACGAGCATGACCTCTCAGGCCCAATCCGGGATTGGCTGACTCGCGAGCAACATCTTGTCGAGCTTGCGGACACCGGCATTGAGGCGATCGAAAAGCTGAGCGTCTACAAATTCGACGTCATTGTTCTCGATTTGATGATCCCTGGCATTACCGGTATCGAGGTTTGCAAGCGCTTTCGCTCTCAGGGCGGCACCACCCCAATTCTGATGCTGACAGCCAAATCCGCAATTGAAGAGAAGGAAGCGGGGCTAGACGCCGGGGCTGATGACTATTTAACCAAGCCCTTTCACTTGAAAGAGCTTTCAGCCAGAATCCGCGCTCTCTTGCGAAGACACACCCAATCCACCGGGAGCGAGCTTAAAATTGGCGCGCTGCGCCTGGACGTTCTGGCTCGCAAGGTCACTATGGACGGACAGGAAATTCACCTGGTGCCTAGAGAATTCAGCCTACTTGAATTCTTCATGCGTCATCCTAATCAAGTGTTCAGCGCCGAAGCACTGCTCGATCGGGTCTGGGCTTCAGACACGCTTGCCTCGCCAGATACGATTCGTACATATATCAAAATCCTGCGCAAGAAGCTGGGAGGCGAAGGCAAAGATTCCTTGATCCGCACCGTCCATGGTGTTGGCTATAAACTGGAAGCACCCTCGCAGGGATAGTTGCGGTGCATGTGTGAGGGTGATGGAGCGCCTATAAGATGTTCAAGAGCCTGCGCTGGCGCCTCACTTTCTGGTTCGTTCTACTCACCACAATTGTTTATACTCTGTCGGCTGTTTTCGCTATCTGGCTTTTCAGAGTAGAGATGACCAGGGTTATGGATGAAGAGCTGCACGCTCTTGTAGACGAACTGCGTCCGGCCATTGCCTTAAAAGATAAGGTACCGAATTTGCAAGAATGGGCCAAAACTGCCCGGCAAGTACCGTTTAAGTTCTTACCGACGATCCAAATTTATGATTTACAGGGACGCCTGATCGAGCAACACGGGCCAAGCGGCGTGCCGATCTTGTTTTCCAGCGTCAAAGAAGTGCGGGCGGAAGACTACCACATCCGGGTCTGTTCGGCACCTTTGCTAGACGGCAAGCAACTGGCTGGCTATTTGCAACTGCAGCTATCACTGAGAAATCGAGAAAGAGCGATCGCTCAGTTTGGCATCACAATGGGATTGATTTTTCCCTTTTTGCTCTTGGCCCTGGCCATAGCCGGATATGTCTTTGCCGGCAAGGCCGCTTCCCCTGTGGAAGAAAGTTTCGTGGTGCTCAGGCGCTTTATGACCGACGCTGGGCACGAATTGAGCACACCAATAAGCATCATTCAGGCAAACGCCGAGGCAATGGAAGTGGAAATCCCGGAGAGCGTTCGAGAAAACAATCGCCTGGCCGTGATTACGCGCTCGACGGAGCGCATGGCCAATCTTGTCAAAGATCTGATGTTGCTGTCTAAAATGGAGAGTCCCCAGATCTATTCGAACAAGATCCCACTCGATTTTGAGAAGCTCGTGCGCGGTGTGGTTGAGGAATTCCAAGAATTGTTCAAGGCCAAATCGATCACCCTTAGCACTAAACGTGTTGGACCGGCGACGGTTGTAGGAGATGCAGAATTACTCAAGCGCCTGGTCACCAATCTTTTGCAAAACGCCTTGCGCTACACGGAAAGCTCAGGAACGGTGGAGATTGGCGTGGAAAGCCTTGGTAGAAATACCAGACTGACGGTGAGCGATACGGGTGTCGGCATACCTCCGGAGAGCTTACAATCGATCTTTGAACGCTTCTACCGCGTCGACAAATCACGCTCTCGAAACCAGGGTGGAGCTGGTTTGGGGCTGTCTATCGTGAAAGCCATCGTCGACGCTCATCGAGGCAGGATCGATGTCTATAGTCAGGTTGGCACAGGCTCTACCTTCACCGTTACCTTACCGACCCGCATCTGATTGGGAATGCTTCCGTTTGTGGGCCCGGGCGACAATTTCTTTGGCTTGGGTGTATAACTTTTCCGCTTCTTCCGGCCGGTTAATCTTGCGCAAGAATTTGGCGTAGTCGCGCAGGTTATCAGCTACATCTTGATGATCTTCACCCAACAATTTCTGGCGAATGTTCAAGGCCCGGCTGAGAAGTGTCTCACACTGGTCGTATTTGTCTTGTTGATAGTAGATACCGGCAAGCGTATTGAGGCTGTCAGCCAGTTTTAGAGAATCCCCTGGCTCCAGCTTTTCGATCATCTCCACCGCCCGTTCTACCAATGGTTCGGCCGTTTGGAACTTACCTTGCACGCAAAGCACACCGGCAAGATTATTTAGGTCGCCGACAAGGTTCGGATCAAGAGGTCCTGCTTCCGCTTCGCGCAGGTTAAGAATGCGATTGTAGAGATTTTCCGCATCAGTATATTTTCCCTGCTCGTAATAGCTCTCCGCCAATCGAATCAGTGAGTCATTAAGAACAAAAGGCTTTTCTTCTGTCAGCCCTGGTGCAATGGCGTTTGTGATTTCTTCTAGGGCGGCTGGCGCTGTCGCTTCAGGAGTTTCGACCGTTATCGCTTGACTTTGAGCGGCCAGCGCGGCCCTATCGCCTTCGCTCTGGGAGGTAACCAGTGCTGGAACGGAATCACCGGACTGGCTATGTTTGTCGTTACCGTTCTTTTCCCCCTTCGGTTTTCCTAAAAGCGTTCCTAGACCAGCATTCCTGGATTTAGGTTTGTTCAGGTGGGCACTCAGTCCGCTATCTTCAAACTTGGCTTTGGAGAGCGCTTCGCCAATCACGCCGCCTCGCTGCTTTGCCCCACCTAAATGAGCACCCAGTCCGCTGGCTGGCGCCTTAGCCTTACCAGATTTGCTGGCATCCCCTTTCGCTCTGGCAAGAAACGAGCCCAGGCCGCCATTCTGCGATTTGTCTAAAACCGGCTCACCGGGTGGCTCTATTTCTGGCGCTTCCGGTTCGCTTTGCTGTTCTTCTACTTCTGGTGACCAGCTAAATTCGGATTCAGGAATTTTTTTTTTCATTTCGGCGATCTCGGCATCATGCTTGTGATCGGAAACTACTCCCGAACCGGTTCGCAAAACTTCCTGCTTTTTGCCGACAATGCGCGCTGCTGCTTCCATGTCTTCAATGGTGGCACTTAAGGAAGAAGCGCGAGCGATAATTGCTTGTTCTTCTTCGCTCAGCTCCAGCTCAGGCGCCTTAGCGCTTTTGAGGCTACCTACGGGGAGGGCAGCAATAGCAGAATCAGGGTCAATCGTCGCCTCCGCAAAGTCTCTAACATGTGGCTTGGGCGGCGCCGGCGATTGCTCGGGGTTGCCTCCCGGGGCTAACAGGGATTTGAGACTCGACTTCCGCTTAAATGAGCCTGATGAAGTGACGGCCGCTGTGGACTGCGGCTCTTCCGCCGGCGCCGTAACAGGCTCGGCGCCAATGCCTTGTCCAGATTCCTGGGCGACAGCCTGATTGGCATCCTGACTCCCGGGTCGAGCTGGGCTATCAAGTACATTGCTTTGACTGACACGGTTCTGTGATAACTGGCGAGCGCTCTCTTTCATGTGGTTCAATGAAACGCCGCGTTTAGCCTGGTCGGCAGCCGGAGCAACTGCCTGCAAATCCAGTGCCGGCGAGTCAGCTTGGACATCGCCAGCTGCCTCCATAATCGTCACTTCTTCCGAGACCAAACTTACTGAAAAATCTGAACGGCTTTGATTAGGGGCCGGCACCGATTCAGGCAGAGACCAGTCGCTACCAGCTTCGACCATCGGCTCAGGCTCCTGGAAGTGTTCTTCCTGCGGAGACTGGGCAGTTCCTTCAGCCTCCGATATCGCACCATTTGCGGTATCATAGCCACCGATGTGATCGTCAACGGCGGCAACTTCGTCCCCGTTACGATTGTCATAGAGGCTTTCCACCGGCGGCGCTTCGGGCGCGGCTCCTTCAATCGTTGCTTGAGAATCGATTGCCGAAGCTTCTGCTTGCTCCACAGCAAAGTTCATGATCGGTTCCGCTTGTGGCCTCAGCGAGGCTAAGCCAATATTCGTCAACAACTCAGGAGGCAGGCTCCAACCGAGTTCCTGCAAGGCTTCTTCGTAGCTTATCGGACGCTCAGACATCTTTTGCAAGCAGTAGTCGAGGGCGACAAGGGCATCTTCCTGACTCAAGTAACCATCTAAGATCATGCTGTGGCACTTGAGCGTCGCATCGGTTGTCGGTTCGTCCATGTAGCCGCTCATCAAGAGAACCGTGGCGACAATCTGAGGGCTGGTTAGTGCCAGATCGAAAGCTGCCTGGAAGTCATCTTCACTGATCACCCGCCCTAAAGTAAGCATTGTCTGGAAATTGACTACCGGTCTTGGTTCTTCTACAAGCTCGATATCGCCAACCACTTCCGTAAAGGTGACGCCTTCTTCGTGGATTTTGCTGAGACGTTCTGCCGCTTCCGTGCCGTCCAGGTGACCGCTGTCAACCAGTTCCTGCAGGCGCAATGCTGAGTCCAACAAATCTGGCGAGACAAACCCCTGTGCCACCAGAATCTGCCCGATTGGTTGGTCGTTAACCAGACCAAGCTCAAGGGCATTCATTACATCAGTTTCGCCAAGCACCCGGGCCAGAACCAACAGTTCTCCAAGCCTGATCCCGGTTTTGCGGGGGGCCTTCAAGAGAGCCTGAATCTTCAGCGTTCTTTCCGGGGAAATTCCTTCTTCTAAACTCTGATTGGCTGTCACCTTCAAGTAGTCGATCGCTTCCTGGCGCGTCAACATGTCGTCTCGAACTCGCACTTGAATCTCCAGAGCCGTGGTCAAAAGCGTTTCGCTAATGGCGCCGTTGAGCACAAGAATGCGACCAAGAGGAAGTCCGGTCGCTAAGCTGCGCTGGAGCGCTTTGCCAAACTGATCGCCGTCGATAATATTGGCTTCGAGCAAAAGCTCACCCAACTTATTAGTAGGAATTGATTTCGTCGCACCTGGATCTTGTGTTCTGACTGCTTCCGAAAAGGGGATGCCAGCCCGGCAAGCAGCCTTGAGCCCCTTGATGGCAGTATTCATATCTACTACCCGATCGCGAAGAGCCGATTGAGCATCAACCGCCGCCTGCAAATCGCGCGCCGTTATATAACGGGCGACAATCAGCGTCTGGCCCACGTTTAGATGCTTTCCGCCTGCGTGATTTACGGCATCGTCCAATTGCTTTTGCGAGACGATACCTGCTTTTACCAACAGGTCACCCAACAAGAAATCGGTTGGATATCTATGCGTAGACTGGCGGGGTTTCAGGAAATCGGGTGACACGATTTCGACATTGCCTCGGAAATAATTACTAACTACCTGCCCCGAGCAAGTGCGCAATAACCATAATTTTTTGAGGAGATGAAGGAAATGTTAAGTGTTGTAAAGGGCGCTTGGCCGGCGCCCCGGACAGTGCGCATCCATCTTGCCAAGAAGCAATTTTGTCGTTTTTATCGGACCAATAATTTTAAACGATTAGCAAAGCGCTTTTTCGGGTTCGGCGATTTGAGCGCCTGGACGTTGGGCACTTTGTTGGCGTCGCCTGATTTCTAGATTGACCAGCAAAACAGAAACATCGGCCGGACTGACGCCGGCTATTCTGGCTGCTTGCCCGAGGGTCTCTGGTCTTATCCGGTTGAGCTTTTCCCGGGCTTCCTTTGATAAATTCTCTAATAGCGCGTAGTCCGTGTCTGCCGGAAGTCGCACGCCATCAAGCTTTTCCGTTTGAGCCACCTGGTTCTTCTGGCGTTCAATATAGCCGGCATATTTGATTTCCGTCTCTACTTCCAACGCCCAAGCAAATTCAACCCCTTCGTTGGCCGGGGCGATTTTCTCGATGACGCTATAAGGTATGCGCGGTCGGCGCAGGAGCTCCTCTAGAGTCACTGCCTGTTTGATTTTTTCTTCATAAGGCGCCAGTGCCTCATCCCAGGTTGAGCAAGGATGTATCCGGGTTTCAGCCAGGCGCTTGCGTTCTCTTTCGATGGCATCGTACTTGGCTTGAAAGATCGCCCAGCGACGATCGTCCACCAGGCCAATCGATCGTCCTAAGGAAGTCAGCCTGGCGTCAGCGTTATCTTGACGGAGCAAAAGCCGGTATTCGGAGCGCGACGTCATCATCCGGTAAGGTTCGGCAATTTCTTTGGTGACCAGATCATCAATAAGAGTGCCGATATAACTTGATGACCGGCTAAGCGTAAACGGCTCCTCACCCCTGATGTAGCGAGCGGCATTTATCCCGGCAATGATTCCCTGAGCGGCTGCTTCTTCATAGCCGCTCGTGCCAAGCATCTGGCCGGCGGCAAAGAATCCTTTTAGTTCTTTTGCCATTAGACAATGATCGAATTGAACGGCCGGCAGATAATCATATTCGACCGCGTAAGCGCTTCTGATTATTACTGCTTCTTCCAGCCCCGGCAGCGACTTGACGATCTGGTGTTGCACGGCCGCCGGCAAACTGGTGGAACAGCCCTGCAGATAGACTTCATAGGTCGATCGTCCTTCCGGCTCCAAAAACAGGGCGTGACTTTCCTTGTCGGCAAAGCGTACGACTTTATCCTCAATCGAAGGACAGTACCGCGGTCCGACGCCGTGAATCATGCCTGAGTACATGGGCGATTCGTGCAGGTTATTGCGGATTACTTCATGGGTGCGTGCGGTGGTGCGCGTCTGATGGCAAGGCAATTGCTCGCGCCTGGGCCGGTCATCCAGAAACGAGAAGTACTGCGGATTTTCATCGCCTGGTACGATGAGCAGATCGGCATAATTGATCGTTCTACCATCAATTCGCGGCGGCGTGCCCGTCTTCAGCCTGCCCATCTGGAAACCCAGTGCCTTGAGGAAAGCGGAAAGACCGAGCGCTGGAAACTCCCCGGCCCGTCCCGCCGGCATGGTTTCCCGTCCAATCCAGATCGTCCCTTCCAAGAAAGTGCCGGCGCTCAAAACCACCGCTTTCGCTTTAATTTCATCACCGAAAGCAAGTTTAACTCCAGCTACAGAACCATTTTCGATGAGCAGTTCTTTGACCATGCCCTGTCTTAAAGTGAGATTGGGCAGCGATTCCATGAAGCGCTTCATCCAGCCGCTATATTCGCGCTTATCAGATTGAGCGCGCAACGATTGTACTGCCGGCCCCCGGCTCATATTAAGCATGCGCATTTGCAGATAAGTAGCATCGGCGGCCAATCCCATGACGCCGCCCAGACTATCGAGCTCTTTCACGAGATGCGACTTGCCCGGCCCGCCCACGGCAGGGTTGCAGGGCATCGCCCCGATCGTGTCCAAATTCACCGCCAGGAGTAAAGTGTTCAGGCCAAGCTTCGCCCCAGCATGGGCCGCTTCGCAGCCAGCATGCCCTCCGCCAATCACAACCAGATCAAAATTCAATGCCATTGCTATGCAGCTCCCGGCCGCGATTATTCGTTTTCGACTACGACGCCCTTCCAGAAGGCCACATAGCCCCTAATCTTGTTGGCAGCTTCCTTCGTTTCCGGATAATACCAGGCCGCATCTTTATTAACAGCGCCATTTACATTCAGGTCGTAATATCTGGCCGTGCCCTTCCAGGGGCAAACCGAGGTCGTTGGACTATCGACAAAGTACTCTTTGGCAAGCGCCTCCGGAGGAAAGTAACAATTACCTTCCACGCTCTGGCAGTTCCGGCTTTCAGCCAGGACGGCGCCATTCCACATTGCTTTCGGCATGATAGAGTTTCCTCCCAATAGCCTCTTGAAAGTTTAACATCGAACCCGTCAGGAAATGAGACCATGCTTGCTAAATGGACACACTTGCTGGTGTTCCGCAGCCGCCCCATCAATAAGGGTCGCCAATGATAAAGTTTTCTGCCGTTTCGAAAAGTTACGATGGCGGCGCGACATTCTCAGTAAAAAATCTCGATCTGTCCGTGCAACAGGGCGAATTCCTCGTCTTGCTCGGTTCGTCCGGCAGCGGCAAGAGCACGGCTCTCAAGCTCATTAACCGCCTGATCGACCCAAGCATGGGCACGATCGCGGTCGCCGGGGTCGATATCAAAGAGCAAGATCCGGTATCACTACGGCGCAAGATTGGTTACGTTTTTCAAGAAATCGGTCTGTTTCCCCATATGACTATCGAAGAAAACGTAGGCATGGTTCCCAATTTATTGGGCTGGTCAAAAGACAGGATTAAGGAACGAGTCGGGCAGTTGCTCAAAATAATCAATCTGCCCCCGGATCAATTTGCTTTGCGTTTGCCTTCCCAACTGTCCGGCGGCCAACAACAGCGCGTAGGGGTAGCACGCGCACTGGCGGCGGATCCAGAGTACTTGCTAATGGACGAACCCTTCGGAGCGCTGGATGCCGTCACGCGTGACTCGCTCCAGCAAGAGATGCTCACGCTCAAAAAGCAGCTAAATAAGACGATAGTTTTCGTCACCCATGATCTTTTCGAAGCTTTGACTCTAGCCGACCGTATAGGAATCATGCAAAACGGGGAACTCGAACAATTGGGCACCCCAACCGAAATTCTCAATCATCCAGCCAGCCAATTTGTTGACGATCTCTTTGCCAGACCAGCCAGGCAACTAGCTGCTTTCCATGCTCTTCTCTGACTATGGACGACTTAGCTCTCTTTCCATTTCTGGCATCCCGATACGAAGAGTTGCTCCTTCGTACAGGTGAGCACTTGATGCTCACCTGCGTGTCCACGGTCATAGCTGTGATAATTGGTATCGCCCTTGGTATCTCAGCCTTTCGCTTAAAGAGGATGCGCGGCCCACTCCTGGCTATGGTAGGTGTTTTACAAACAGTACCCAGCCTGGCCATGCTGGTCTTCCTCATGACTATGTTCCACCATATCGGCATCACTCCCGCCCTGACCGCGCTCACCCTTTATGCTTTGCTCCCGGTGGTTCGCAATACCTTAACCGGGCTTGAGAATGTACCGGAAAGCGCCATTCAAGCAGGCCGCGGCCTGGGCATGACTGAAGTGCAAGAGCTTTGCCTCGTGCGCTTGCCGATCGCCAGTCCTTTGATCATGGCCGGCGTTAGAACGGCAGCCGTGGTTGGCGTTGGCATCGCTACCCTGGCAGCCTTTATCGGAGCCGGCGGCCTGGGCGAATTTATCAATCGCGGCCTGGCTCTTTCTAACACGCGCCTGATTCTCTTGGGCGCTATCCCGGCGTTGCTCTTAGCCATCCTCGTCGACCTTACGCTCGGGGCCGCTGAATGGGGAATTAAACCATTTGCCCATGATTCGACAATCGCCCGCTTCCACTTGAAGCGAGGGCTCAGGGAAGTGGCCATGGGTTTGCCCTTCTTGCTTCTGGTTTTCAGTCTGCTTCTCTACGGCAGGCTTCATTGGCAGAACCAGGGGAGCGAGCGCATCCGGGTGGGAACCAAGCATTTCTCCGAGCAACTGATCCTGGGCGAGTTGATCTCCCAGGTGATTGAGCGCTCCTGTCACTTGCAGGTGGACCGGCGCTTCAATCTTGGCGGCACGATGATCTGCCACGGAGCCTTAGTCAACAACGAGATCGATATCTACCCCGAGTATACTGGCACCAGCCTCTCCACCATTCTCAAGCGAGAGAATATAAAGGACGAAGCGACAGTGCTTAACACCGTCAGCGATCAGTACAGGAAACAGTTTAACGCTACCTGGCTGCCTACCTTTGGCTTCAACAATACCTGGGTCCTGTTTGATTCTCCGAAAGACCAGCTTTTAAAAACGGCCAGAACCATCTCCGATTTAAAACCCGTGGCGAGGGAGCTGCGAGTCGGACTGACTGCCGAATTTGCCGAGCGACATGACGGCTACCCGGGCCTGATCGAGGCTTATCGCATCCGCTTCGGACAGGTAAAGGACATCGATCCCAATCTTGTTTATGCAGCTGTGGCTCAAGGTGAATTGGATCTGGCAGCGGGAAACTCCACGGACGGACGGATTAAAGCATACGGACTGAACACTCTTGAGGATGACCGCCGCTTCTTTCCACCCTACGAAGCAGCTCCGGTTATTCGCAATAATGTTCTGGCTCGGCACCCTGAAATTACGGAGGCCTTTAAGAAAATCAGCGGTAAAATCGACAACCGCACCATGCAACGGCTTAACTATGAAGTGGACGGCTTGAAACACAGCCCGGCGACGGTCGTTGCCGACTTTCTTGCTTCCGTTGATTCCTTAAAATAGGGAGGTTCGCTTGGCCGAAAAGCAAAGCTAACGTCCAAACCGTTTGACTGGGCCACGCGCCTTTGCTAAAAGAAGAGATAGTACGTAAGCGATTAAATTGAGCTCTGTGCACAAACCGTTCCCATTTACAAAGGCTTTTTTCCGGCGGGCTACTCTTTTCTGGTCGTGCCTTGTCCTTAGTTCGACGTCCATGCTCTCGCTAGCTGCCGAACACGTCGATAAGCCTGCCAACCCTCCTGCCGTTCTTCCTCCAGAGAATTTCACCGGCAGGATTTCTGAAGGATATGCCGCCGCCAAGAAACTGCCGGACATTTGCAGCAAGCTCTTTTGTTATTGCGGCTGCGATAAAACCGACTCACACTCAAGTCTTTTGGATTGCTTCACCTGCGATCATGCCGTTGATTGCACTATTTGTCTGGACGAAGCAATCATCGCCCGTGATCTTAAAAAGAAGGGCAAGTCCCTGAGCGAAATCCAAAAGGAGATCGATCAAGGGTTCCAAACAATGTATCCGTGGGACCAACCAACTCCAGCTCTAGAGAAATATCGAGGCTCCTTGAAGGCAGGTCCGGTCAGCCCCGCTGCCGATACTGCCAAATCAGGCAAGACTGAATCCTTGCTCAAGCTTCCGGCCCAGCCCGGTGACGCAAAACACCGTCGCTACGGGGGTTGCTGCGGGCACAATCACAGCTAGCCTGGAGGCAGCCCTCCGCAGGAACACTTCTGTAGGGGCTTCTGTAGGGGCGGCTTTAGCCGCCCGTATTTCGAAATAGCGGGACGCTAAAGCGTCCCCTACAAGCGTCCGCTGCAAGACGTGGTCTTTCCTGGGGGCGCCGCCATCTTGGCGGCTTTGAGAATTCGTCCTAAGCCGGTTGGAAGCCGGCGCCCCAGGTAGCAGGTCCATCGATACCACATTTGGTGCTTTTAGCCGTAGGTGCGCACCGCTTCCGCCCTCAGGTCGAAGCTACCGTTTGTAACAACGCGTTCGCCTGCTTTTAAGCCGCTGATCACTTCCACATAGTCGCCGGATTCGGCCCCTAGTTTTACTTTTCTTTCTTCAAAAACGTCCGGGCCGGCCGCAACATAGACGACTTTTTCCGACTTTGCATCTTGTACTGCCGTGATCGGAACAGCTAATGCTTTGTATTGTCCGACCAATATTCTCATGCGACCAAACATCTTGGGTTTCAAGAGATTCTGGGGGTTGGAAACTTCAGCACGAACCAATAGCGTGCGTGTATCGGAGTCGATCTGGTTGGCGACATAATCTAACTTGCCGGTAAACAATCTGTCCGGAAAACTATCCACCTGAAGCTCGATTGGTTGTCCAAGGCTGACTTTCGGTATGTCCTTTTCGAAAACGTCGGCTTTCAGCCAAACGCTGTGAAAATCGCCGATAGTGAAGAGCGGTTTGGAGGGATCGATCAGCTCGCCAACGTTGACCAGACGCTCGACAATGATGCCGTCCTCCGGAGACAAAACCGGTACCAGGGGATTGACCTCTTGTGTCTTGATCACCCCGTTTATCTCTTCATCCGACACGCCAAGCAGCCTCAGTTTAGTCTTGGCCGGCTCGGCAACCAGATTTAGCTTTTCTTTGGACAGGGATATGGTTGCCTCACGCTTTCGCTTGAGCGAGTCCACGGCGATCTGATCCTTTACATACTGTGTCTGGGCTGCTTGGAAATCCGCTTGGGACGCGATTTTCTCTTCGACTAGACTTTTCAGGCGCTGGTAGACTTTCTCGGAAAGCTTGACCTGAGCCTCCGCTGTGGCCGTATCACAATCAATTTGCACCAGCGCCTGCTTCAGATCTGAGCGCACTTGCTGCATGGCTTGCAGCATATCCGACTCAACCTGTTCAAGGTCGGTGCTGCGAACGATTAGTAATGGCTTCCCCTCACATATGTGGTCGCCGATGCGACCAAGTATTTCCGTAATTCTTCCAGTGACGGGAGTAGTGACGTGCGTGGTTGTGTTGGCATTTGCCAGTACTTCGCCTGTCAGATCAACGGCGATATCCAGCCTGCGATCCTGGGCCTCTTCCACGCTCAAACCAGCCTCGCGCTCTGCGTCTTTGGGGAGATGGACCAAGCGCTTATCCGGGTCCGTACCGGCGGGTAGCTCCACATTCCCGTTTGGACCGCTTGCAGTATTAGGCGCCTTGGGGCTCCCATCCACGGAAGCACAGCCTGAGAGAATCACTGCGACCATGGCCGGTATTAGCATGTTGAGATGCTGTTTTTTAAAGATGGGACTAAAGGACATGAACTATCCTCACGGACATGCGATTGCTTTTCACTTTTATGTTTGCCTAAGAGGAGGGTAGTCAGTGATGATCGTCTGGCACTCAAGCCGTAACATAACACATCACCATCAATTCTATCAGCGACTCTGGCTGTTCAACAGGCAACTATAGCGCTTGTTGCCCCGATCCACGAATCCTCCACAAATTAAACCTAGAGTTCTGCCGCTAATGAAAGCCAATCCAAAGCGCAGAACTGTGTGGCTTAGCCAGTCATGCATTGGCACCGTGCCTGACGCTGCCTCGATCGCTTCACTGGTCCGAGAGGCAGAACGAGCGGGGGAATTGGTTAGCATGGCGTCTATTTATGCTTTAGAATGACCTCAGTCCAAGACGACTGCAAAATAGCGCCGGGTCAATGTCACCTCCTTTGAAAAGTCAAACTAGAGCCATTTCCTGGTTTCGCCAGCTCTTTGCTGTTACCGCTTGCCAAGCACTAAGAGAAAGGACCTGCCTAGGCTCGTGAAAAACTCCAGTTCGCCGGCCCTAATAGTGACGACCGAGGTCCAACCGTGCTGCTTGGCATTCTAAAAAAGCGCAATATAGTCGTATTCGTAGCGCTGTGTATCCTGTTTTTCGGTTACAAGTGCCACGAGAATTTGGCACTGGAAGCCTACCCGGATATAGCCAACATGCAGGTGCGTGTGATCACGCAAGTACCAGGCAAAGCTGCCGAGGAAATGGAGCGCCTGGTCACCATTCCACTGGAAAAGGAACTAAATGGCATTCCGCACGCGGAACCGCCACGTTCGATTTCGATTTTTGGACTGTCCGTCATTACCGTCACCTTCGACGATGAGATTCCTTCGAACGTCGCCAGACATTGGGTGCTGGAAAAAATCAATTCAGCAGACCTTCCTCAAAATGTCCAGCCCCAGCTCGACCCGGACGCAAGTCCGGTTGGTGAAGTCTATCGCTATACCGTGGAAGGTAGCGACTATACGCCCCGCCAGAAGAAAGAATGGGAAGACTGGTATCTAGAGCGAAAATTCAAAGCTGTACATGGGGTGGTCGACTCCACCGGTTTCGGCGGACCGACAAAGGTCTACCTGGTCGAACTCGACCCCAACATGATGAAAGCTCTGAACATAAGCCTGTCTCAGGTTGAAACGGCGATTTCGAGTAGCAATGGATCTACCGGTGGCAGCTATATCGTCAGGAACGGCCAGAATTACATGGTCCGTGGTATTGGGCTTCTGCGTTCAGTCGAGGATATCGAAAATGTCGTTCTCGCTTCCGAGAAAGAGGGTCCCCCTATTCTCGTCAAAAATATCGCCAACGTGTCTGTCAGCGATAAAGTGCGGCTTGGCCAGGTCGGAAAAAATGAAGACGACGACGTCGTAGAAGGCATTGTTTTGATGCGCCGGGGCGAGAACCCTTCGCGGGCCGTTGATAACATCATGGCTGCCTGGAACGATATTCAAGCCGGCTTGCCACACGGAATGCGCCTGGCCCCTCTCTATGATCGAACGGCGCTGGTTAGAAAAACCTCGGAGACAATCGGACACAATGTCGCTGAAGGCATCGTTTTAGTTGTGGTCATTTTGATGCTCTACCTCTTTCAAGTGCGTAGTGCCCTCATTGCTGCCGTGTCGATTCCCATGTCTTTGTGCACAGCCATGATCCTGCTCTATGTCTTCGATATTCCGGCCAATCTACTTTCTCTGGGTGCTATTGACTTCGGGATCATCGTCGACGCCTCCATTATCATGGTCGAAAATATTATCAGGCACCTATCTGAAATGGGTGCCCATACCGATGCTGATAAACGTGACGTCCTCTACACGATCTACAGCGCCGCCAACGAAGTAACTCGCCCAATCTTATTCGCTACCTCAATTATCGTTTTGACCTTCCTGCCGGTATTTACCTTCGAAAGGGTGGAAGGCAAATTGTTTCGACCACTGGCCGTCAATATGAATTTCTACCTTCTTGGTGGTGTTCTGTCAGCGATGACACTGGTGCCGGTTCTCTGCGCAATTGTCTATGCCAAAACCGTGCCGTCGGAGAAGGAAAGTCCGATCATGGCTTTCTTTCTCAATCTCTACAAGCCGATTCTCACCTGGTCAATGAAAAACAAGTTTCTGGTTGCCCTTATTGGTATTGGAGCAGTCTGCTTCTCGGTACTTGGGGCAGCCACCCTGGGAGGCGAGTTTTTGCCGCCGCTAGAAGAAGGTAACATCTGGGTACGAGCGACGGTGCTGCCAACCAGTGTGTCACTCCAGCAATCGGTGAAAATCGCTGGCGGTATCAGGCGGGTGTTCCGCACTTACCCGGAAGTGGCTAATGTCGTCAGTCAGATTGGTGCTCCGGACGATGGAACCGACCCAAATAACTACAGCAATATCGAAATATTCGTCGATCTAAAGCCCCGGGAAGAATGGCGACCTCAGTTCCGCGACAAGCAAGAATTGATCGCTGATATGAATAACAAGTTGATGGATGAATATCCCGGTTGTCTCTACAATTTCTCGCAATACATCAAAGACAACATGGACGAAGCAATCGCGGGCGTAAAGGGCGAACTGGGCATTAAAATCTACGGACAAGATTTGGACATCCTGGATAATATTGGCTCGCAAATACGAAATATCATCCAGAACATTCCCGGCATGGTCGACGTGGCCAAGGACGAGTTGCTCGGCCAGCCACAGCTTTTGATCAGCATAGACAGAGCCAATGCGGCTCGCTATGGCATCAATACCAGTGACATCTTGGACACGGTGCAGACTTCCATTGGCGGCATGAAAATTACGGAACTGCAAGAAAACGACCGGCGATTCGGAGTAATGGTCAGATACCAGGCTGCCTACCGGAAGGACATCGGCAACCTAGAAAACATCCTTCTTACCACACCGAATGGCAGTCGCATTCCCCTTTCCAGTCTGGCAAAAATTGAAGAAGCCCATGGGGCCACGGCCATATTGCGGGACAAGAACTCTCGCCGATTGGCTGTAAAAGCCAATATTCGCGGGCGCGATCTTCTGTCAACGGTACTGGAAGCCCAGAAACAGATTAGCAAGCACGTGGTCATTCCTCAGGGCTATACCGTTAAGTGGGAAGGTCAATTTGCCAGCGCCGAGCGAGCCATGGGTCGCCTCCTGATCATCATCCCAGCAACGCTATTGCTCATTTTCTTACTTTTGTACGCCGACTTCGGCTCAGCCCGGATTGCACTTTTGGTTATGCTTACCGTCCCGCTCGCTACACCAGGAGCAATATTGGCTTTGATGATTACCCACACTCACTTCAGTATTTCAGCAGGCGTCGGCTTCATTGCCTTATCCGGAGTGGCCGTGCAAAATGGCGTCATTCTCGTTTCTCTTGTAGAGCACATCAAGGGCGTTGGTGTCTCGCTCAGACAGGCGGTCGCCCAGAGCGCACTAATTCGTATGAAGCCGGCTTTAATGACGACGACGGTTGCGGCCGCCGGTCTTCTTCCGGCAGCCATGTCCACGGCAATCGGCGCCCAGAGTCAGCGGCCACTTGCCCTTGTCATCGTTGGTGGCCTGATACCAGGCGTGATGCTGGCCTTGATCGTTTTGCCGGCGCTTTATGAGTTCTTCGATTCTGGGTTCAAACTTACTTCAAAGAAAGAGCCTATTGAATCTGAATTGGAGTCTTCGAAAATCTAAGGCCGGGCGATGCATGGCATCGCCCCTACGCCATGCATTGTCGATCACATCGCTGTAGGGGCTTGGCCATGCCCAGCCCGCTTTGATAGCAAAGGCGAGAGCAATGGTAGCTAAAAGGCTCGATCACTTACAGCACTGCTGTGTGTTCTTTGAAGAGGAGACAATTTCCAAGCCAACCTCCTCATCGACAGGACCGGAACCCTTACGCAATAGCTGCCATAGCTCATCCATCACTCTGGCAGAGTCGTGCGCTTTAACCGCTTCCACCACGCAGGTGTCCAGGTGCTGCTTGAGCATCAATTGCGCGGTTTTATCAAGTGCCGATTGCACAGCCTTCATCTGGTGCAGAACGTCGATGCAATATTTCTCTTCGTCGACCATCTTGTAAACGGCGTTCAAATGGCCAATTGCTCTGGCAAGTCGCTCCTTCAGGCGCTTTTTGGTTTCGCCGACTATGGCCATTATCAAGACCCCGAGTTATTCCGATCGATCGAGGATGCCCATACTACCAGCTCGAAGATGGTAAGAAGGATATTGAAGTAAAACCTTGCAAAAATTGGAACGAGACGAGAATCACTACGTCGTATAAGGCATGAATCCTGGTATCGATTAAATCCAGGATTTTTTTCGCGGCCAGATGAAATGTTAGTGCATTCTCCTTTTAAACTTTGCTAAACTAAGTAGACCGTCCATTAGATTCCAAAGACAGTGATTGGGTTATGGCAAGCATTCAGCCTAACTTGGGACAGAAAGACAGCATTACGGTGTTTTGCAATGAAAACACTGCCTTCAATCGCAACTTTTTGGCATTGGTCAAGCATTGGGATCGGCGCGGCAAGATCCAGATAATGCCGTCCTCGTGCTCAACTGCATCTGAGGAGGGAGCTCAACCGGCCACTATCGAAGAACCGCTGTTGGCGGTAGACGAAAACGGAGTGCGCTGGAACGGTGCTGAAGCTGTGCCTATCATTTTCAAGAATTTGCCATTTGGCAAACTGGCTGCAGCAATGTATATACTGCCCGGCACCATGTGGGTGACTAGGCAACTGTGCGAGATGGATTCGTCTCACAGGCAGCTCTCGCGCTAGCAGATCTTTCAAATACCTCAAGCGTTTGGCGCGAAGCAGGTAAGTTCGTTTAATCAGAAGCACGCCCTTGACATGATGGACCGCCGTTGTCTAGGGTCCGGTTTACTTCGTGCAGG
>PSRH01000271.1 GCA_003175915.1 Candidatus Melainabacteria bacterium
TGTCCAGAAAGCAAGGGTGTCTCGGAAGCCGATCAGAAGAAAGCTCTTGCCGCTCTCGTTCAGCTGCGCATACACGGCAGCCCCGAAACACAGAGAGTCTCGACATGGCTCGTGGACACTGTGGTCAATCCGAACAATGTCGTGCAAATTTTGACACTTGCCCGCTGGGAAGCGCAGAGCACAATTCTTCCGAAGGGTCGTTATCCCGAAATCGAGACGAATAGAACTAAAGAAGAGGCAGCTAGCGCGCTGGATTTGCTTAAGGCTCTGTATGATAAATCGCCGAAGGACAAAGACTGCCAAAAGCTCTTGTGCTATACACTTGATGAATTGCAACGATTTTCAAATCGCGATAATCCGAAAGTTCTCGAACTGGTGCGCGCGCTCGCCCGCGACATTCCAAAGGTTCCATTTGACAGTGATGATGATCCAAGGCTCAATCTTTTAGGTTCCTACTGGGAGCCGCTGCGACTTGCAACCGCTATTGTTGCGACTAATTCTGATGCTTGTCTATCCGACGACAATCGCGCCCGTGCATTTTTGACTTTAGTAGACTTGGCGGTCACTTCGCCAGATGCCCAGATTAGGAAGCAGGCATGCGATGATCTCGAAAAGAAATTACCCGCAGACTCAAAGCAAATTATCAATGCTCTGTTCCGCCTTGAGAGCAATATACGTTTAACACGACAAAACCCAACTCCGGAAGACAAAGTTAGATTGGTGAACTGCCTAACTCAGTTACTCAAAGCATACCAAAGATCTGGAATACCTGCGGACAGCGAAGAATACCTTCTCGTTGAGTATCGGTTGAAAGTCGCCGAGGGTAAGGACGCAGAAGCGAGAGCGATTCACGAGCGTCTATTCGACCTGAGCAAATACAATGATAAAAACCCAGATATCAAGTTTTCCACTGACGCAAAATCGCGACTTGAAGCGAAGTTAGACAAGCTACCTCCAAACAGCCTAGAAGCATGTCGGACACGATTGGCGCTAGCCAACGTACTGTATTCAAACGCTCAGCAAGAGAGCGACCCAACAAAGAAGCAGGCATTACTTGATTCATCAGAAAAGCAGGCGCGGCTTGCTGCAGATTTTCTAAGAGCAGAGGGGAAACAAGAATCTAGAGAATACGCAGATGTAATGTATCGCCTTGGAACAATCAAACTTTCACAGGGGCAACTCGACAAAGCTGAAACATTGCTGCAAGAATCGCTGAAGATATCGACAGCTCTTGGAGATAAAGCAGATACCGCCGATGTAGCTTGGACTTTAACGCAACTCGCAACTTGTTATTCAAAACAAGCTATTCAACGTCATTCCAGAGGAGAGGAGAGCAAGGCGCAGATAAAAATCGCCCAACTGAATGAGCAAGCAATTGCTTTGGTAAATCTCGCTAAAAAAGCTCCCCAAGGTCCAAGCGACCGAATTGCTATCCTAAGGTCACTAGAAATTACTGCGACCATTCTTCATGATACAGAAGTCGGTCCACCGTTACTGGAATCGGAAAAGCTCGTACTACAATGCCTTCTTGATAAAGCACCACGCGAGGAACGTCCGCACATTCTCATGAGATTAGCCATCAATGCTGCTTGGAGAGATGACGCAGCAGCAACAAATTCTTACATGGCCGCTGTCTCCAGGCACTATTTCGACTATCACGGCGTGGTGCGGCCGGAGGAATTCGAACAGCTAGTTCAACAATATGCGAGTGTCCAGCGATGCAGGGGAAAAAAGGACGAAGCTGACCGCGCCATCGCGCGATGGGACGTAGAAAAGAAGTTGATGAGTAATTCGTCGCGCTGATCTGAAGAAGCGACCCCAAAATAGGCTTTGCCGTCCTCGCCACCACTTGCCATTGCGAAGAGTATTCAAGGGACGTTGAGGCACCGGTACAGTTGCCCCACTTGCAGGCAGGGATCATTGAAATGGGACACGAATCGTGGGCTTTTCAGGCAACTATAAAGATTCAACCGACTAATTATCTGTAGTTTGGACCTATTGGACGACCCTGCTGCTTCTTCTCAGGCAGGACCCAAAGACCCACGGCCGTAATCACTATACCTAAACCAACCAGTGTTCCAGTTGCGCCGCCACCTCTCCCGCGTTCACCGAGTTTGACCTCAATGCGTCCCGCCTCTATCTCTCCACGTAAAAATTCACCACAAACTTTGGCATCCTTTGATGCCCATTTGTGTCGCGTGCTTTCAAGATGCCTAAGCCGTTCCTTTTGTTCCTCGGTTGGCTCCTTAAGGCTGCGTAGCTCCTCACACTGCTTATCCAACTGCCTTCTAACCTGTTCATGTAAGTCCGGCTCATCGAGCGGGTTACGTTCGCCGAACACCAAAACTTCTGTTTTCACAGTGCTGGTCTTTGGATCAACTTCGTAATGCGTCCGCTTCAAGTCACCCACCGGAGTCGGCCCATCCCCGCGAACGGGCGCCTCCGCAGCGGCCCCTTTGCTTTCACCAGATGGAGTTATATCCGCCAGCAGAGTGGCACGTGTAGCTCCTTGCTTGCCTTGAGAGTCCATCAATCTTGTTAGCTCAGCGTCAGCTACCTTGTCTAAGGCTTTCCCGCGCTTTTTCTCAACATTAGCCTTTGCCGTTTTCAGCAACTGTTCAACGGCCGCTGGATTATCCGCCAGCGTCTCTCGCGCGTTTGGGATATCTGCAGCAATTCGCCGAGCTTCCTCATACACCGCATCCAAATCCGCCTTCGCCTCTCTCATCGCCTCCGGTGATGGTTTGACGTTTGGATCTTCTGTACCTTCCTTATCCTTGCGCTCGTAGGAGGGCGCATCCTTCTTTTCCTCCGCCTCTTTCACCTTGCGCTTAAGGTATTCCTCAAAGTTCTCATCCGGCCTCATGTCATTTGGGACGAACGGGGAGGCCGGGCCACCCCTGCCTCTCTTTGAGTTGAAGCCATCTGCCAGGCCCTTCCATCCGCTCTTCGCCAAATCCTTAGCATATCCCGGGCCATAACCAATCAACCAACCTACGCCTTCTGCAGCTTTGAATGGAAGGGCTGGAAACTTATAGACCAGCGTTCCCAGTCCCGCTACGGTAAGCACTCCACCAGGAATGCTTATCCCAGGATGTTCACCAATCCAGCCCCATGCTTTGGAAAACCAACCGGGTTCAGGTTGAGGCCCTGGAGTTGTACCTGTGCTATCGGGAAACAAGATTTTGCGCGCATGATTTAGGACGAAGGCCTCTACATCAACGTCACCAACTTTGTCCATGGCTAAGAAATCATCAACCACCTTTTTTATCTTCGGATCAGCATACTTGTCTGGAAACCTTTTTATATAGGCTTTTATGATTGTCTTTCTATTTTCCTCATTTTCGTTTTTGAGCGAAAGGATTAGCTGTTCTAGCTGTAAGTATTTATTCGCGAGAGTTTTGAATTGAAGAGGGTTAACCTCATTTACTTCCGCCTTTAGGTTTTTAATGATTTCGGGATTGTTCACATCGCCTGGGTGGGAAAGCTTGTAATAGAGCTGCAGCATATCCTTTGGCAAAATGCCGTCCTGGGGAAGCTCAGCGAGTTGAGCATCGTAATAATCAGCCACCCGCTGCAACTGCTCTCTACGTTTCCGGGCTTGTTCCTGCGGGTTCGCGTCGGTAATTTTCAGCGCTTCATCAAGAATCTTGTTTGCTTCTTCCTTGCTTGTTGCAGGAGGCAATCGGACCTGCCCCGGCTGATCTGGCACATTGAGCTTGCGTCTTTCGAGAATATCAAGAGCACTCTGAAAATTCTCCTTCGATGGGAGAGCACCGACTTGAGTGTCCTTGATCAAATTGTTTTTTTTCAAGATATCAAAGACGCGCCTGTCCTCATCCACTGGGCAATTTTTGTACAAATCTGTCAGTAATAGCCTTAGTTTGTTTCGCTCGTCCGCATCATCGGATTTACTACCGAGGCGCAATATCTCTTTAGTCACTTCCCTCCGATTCTCTGCATCGCCATCAGTTGGCCGTTTAACCGTGCCATGCTTAACTGAGTCAACATCTTTTGTTAGCTGATCAAGATCTTTTACAGGACCTTCCAGCGCGGTAAAAGTTATATACGCCTTCATTTGCCCACCTTCAGCCTTGGGAGACGATCTGGAAACTGCGGGGATTCGATCACCCAAGATTTCCCGAAGCCATGGTGAATCCTCTCTTGCTCCGCCGGCTGACCGTGCTCGCAAGTCTCCAAAATTTAGATTCGATTCTGCATCGCGCGACATGCTTCTATCCCTGCTACTTGTAAGGTAAGGCACTACCTGACGGCAAGGAGAGTCGTTGATAAACCTGCCGCCCGACAGAGAAATTGTCGATCCAACTTGTTACAGGGTTGTTACACGTTGACGACGTGGCACTCTGGCACTCACCATTTCTGTGTAACCAGTTGGTAACAATTCGTGTCTACTCTAACAAATGATCGTTCGAAAGGTAGTCACCAAATACGCAACTGGTCGGCTGTTTGCAAGACATCGCTTTGGCAGCGACTCTATCATGATTAAGTTGAGGAAGAAAAACCGCTCTCTAGATACAGCGAGACGAGCGCTGGTTGTTGCGCTCATTCTTCTTATACAGTTTGCTTTATTGATCGCAACATCGTCGGATTCCATCGCACAGGAAAGAAATCCCTTAGATAGACCTCCCGATCAGACTGCTCGTAGCAGCAGCAGCATGAAAGATCAACAATGGAGTTCGCTCAATTCCATTTGGGGAACTGGAAATCAAAGCTATCTGCGATACAACACAAATAAAAAAGATGACGTAGTTCAACTGGAGGAACCGCCGCCTCCTCAGAAGGGTGGTTTCAGTCTAGTTTGGCAGTTCATCACGCAAGTAGTATCAGCCCTCCTAGGTTTGGTTTGGGATTTTGCCGATTATGTGTTGCGCCCGATAGTGCAATCATTGATAGAGCATATGCTGGTAATGCTCCATAATCCCAATGTTGCCTCCACGATTGAACGAAAGATGCCAGTTTGGATGACTGGGACAGATGCGGATATTCCTTATGATCTTGTGAATTTGACGACCAAAGAGGCGATAAGACAGGGATTCGATATCAACAGGGCAATCGCTATCAATCTACTACTTCTCCTGTTCATCATTTCCATATGGAAATATTGGACCGAAGCCGCCTGGAAAAACGGCCATAATTTGATGGGTGCAGTGGGTAGACTCATTGCTACCACCGGATTGATTCTAGGGTGGCCGATAGTGAGTTGCTACCTAGTCGAAACAAGTAACGAGATGATCGACTTCATGTTCAAGGGGATCGATCCTTTCCAGCTCCACAAGGCCGTCACGCGCGTGGTCGGTTTAGGTATAGCTGGCGGTGCCACCACTTTATTCGCCAGCATAGCGGGTGGTATTGCCGCCGCTTTAGGACCAGCCGTGTATATTGGCGGACTCACCAACGCTCTGGGTGGCACCGTGTATTTCGCCTTTCTCGGAGTCACCGTATTTATGACGGTGCATTTAGTGGTTCTTAAGGCAGTGCAAACGGCCCTGATGCTAGCTCAATTTATGTTCGCGCCCATTTTCTTGGTTTTTTTTGCATATCCGGCAACTGAACGTATAGCAGCAACTTTTATACGATCCTGTGTAGAGGTAAGCCTCTGGACTTTCATCTGGTGCGGCATGTTAAGGTTGTTGGTGATCGTCCTCCAACCTGGTGATGATGGTACGATTTGGGGACAAGGCATCATGATGATCGGAGTCCTTCAATTGATGATCCAAGTTCCCGGATTCGTAGCGCAGGCGCAGATAAGCCCTGTATCGGAATTTTTGTCACCTCGCGGCGCAATGAACACGTTAGGCTCGATGTTCCAGGGGGTGAGCGAATTGGCCAAGTTCGGAACTAAAATGTATAAAGCCTCCTCGGCAGCAAGCGACGTCTCTCAGAAAGATGCAGTACAATCGCGTGGTTTCAATCGCGGCGATGGTGACTCGGGTCCAGGCGGTCCAGGTGGAGAAGGGTCTCCTCCTCCCAGAGTAGACAATCCACCCAAGCCACCTTCCGCTGCCAAACCAGAAGATATCGGCCACATGTCTCCTGAGCAGCTCGGCAACTTGTTAGCTTCTCACTCACTCAACGCGCAACAAAAACAAGCCGCAAAGAAACGGCTGGACGAACTTACGCGTGACGAAAATCTCAGTCCTTCCCTCCTCAGTCCGCAGGCGTTTGCTGCACTGTCATCCCTCATGGACGACGCTGCCTTTGCCAAAAATTTCGCTGCAGCGCGTGGAGATCCCGGCTTAACAGCAGGTCACCTGGCAGAACTTGC
>PSRH01000115.1 GCA_003175915.1 Candidatus Melainabacteria bacterium
GAGAGATTCGTCTTCAGTAACTTCCCGCCTGTACCCTGAATTTCTGCCAGGACCTTATCGGTGGTTGCCTGACGAATAAGAACGCACAAGGCTGATGTGCCAGGTGTGAGATTTTGACCTAGCTCTTTCATGAACTGATCATTGATACCAACATCTGCCAGTGCACCGGCAATAGTACCACTAGCTGCTCCTATAGCCATACCGAATATAGGGGCAAAGAAGAGACATCCGATCAACGTTCCCCAGAAACCACCTTCCAGAGCTCCCGCTCCTGGCAAGCTGATAATCTGGTGCAATTTCACCTTCCCTTTTGGATCTCTGACTACGACCACCGCATCTTCCAGATCGACCAGATATTCTCTCTGGAGTTTCAAAAGTTTTGTCCGCATTTCTTGGGCTTTGTCCATGTTGTCGTAAGCAACTACAACCAATGTGCTCATGGGTCACTCCTCGTAGTAGGGGTTTGAACCACTGCCAAGCAGATGGCAGCAGCAGGGTATCTCCATTAGTTTGGTGATGAGAAGCATAGCAGCTATCCAGCGGATGTCCGTCCGTATATTATTTCTTTCATAGCTTACCAAGATTAATTGCGGTGCCCACGGGCTCTCGGCATCGAACTCATGATAGGTTGTGCTCGTTTAACCACCAGCATCCTTGGCACAGCGGAACCCGACGTTGGAGCAACCGCTGCTTGGCTCACCTTTACCCCTTGCGCCGACTAAATAGCGCGCACAATACTGGTCGGTACAGAGGAATGAACCTCCTCTTTGTACTCTTTTTGGAACCTTAGGTTCGTTCGGGTCGTAGCTGTCGACTGGACCCTGAGGATTGCTAGCAAGTGATCCGCGAGCAAAGGATTTGTAGTAGTCAGCACGATACCAATCTAAGCACCACTCCCAGACATTGCCTGTCATGTCGTAAAGTCCATAGCCATTGCAGGGAAACGAGCGAACCGGTGAGGTAGAAGTGAAGCCATCTTCCGCGGTATTACTTGACGGAAAACTTCCTTGCCAGATATTAGCTCGCCACTTGCCACCCGCCTTGAATTCATTTCCCCAAGCGAATAGCTTGCGATCCAAACCACCGCGTGCTGCATATTCAAATTCGGCTTCGGTCGGCAATCGCTTCCCTGCCCACTTTGCATAAGCGACTGCATCATCCCAAGCGACCTGCACCACCGGACACTGCCATCGGCCATTCAGATTGCTTGCCGGGCCCTCCGGGTGTTTCCAGCAAGCGCCAGGAACGTATCGCCACCATTGGTAATGGCTGTGCAAAGACACTGGCTGGGAAGGCGGCGTAAAGACAAGAGCCCCTGGGACTAAATTTTCCGCTGGAGCGCCCGGAAAATCCTTCGCATCTGGCTTTCGTTCGGCTACTGTCTTATAGCCAGTGACGTGGACAAATTTGGCGAACTGCTCGTTAGTCACCAAAGTTCTGTCGAGCCAGAATCCATCTACATGGACTTGATGAATCGGCTGCACATCGATGAACGAGTCCTCTTCGCATCCCATCCAGAAGGTGCCGGCCGGAATCCAGACCATACCATGGTCTTCCTTGCCTGAAATTTTCTGGACAATGTTCTTGTGCTGCGCATTTGCCTCGCCACGAAGGGAGCAGAGAAATACGCAGCACAAAATTGTTATCAAGCTAGCACTACGCCATTTACTGAACGTGGGCTCGACTTGCATTCATCTCCTCGACGAGCTTCTCCTTAATCGCCTCCATATTGAAGCTTGCTCCCTTTTGCATGGGCGGGAACTCAAGGAAAGTCTGGGCCACTCTGGCCACTTCCTTTTGAGCATCAACAAATCGCCAGAACTGGTAGGCGAACCAGTTATAGTAGGCAATTGATCCGTTCTTGCCGGTAAATATGCCGGTGCGCTCAAAAGGATCCAGCCGCAGGTTCGTCAAGATCGGCCAATCGACCTTCTCAGTGGCTCCTAGCCAGCCGGTAGGCTGATCCGTGAAGCGGTACTTATAGTCATTAATTCTGACCGCTCCTAGTGTGCCTTCTGTGAAGTAGAGCACTTCGTGACGATGAGACGGCCCCTTGCCGGTAATCAGATCTGTCTGATCGTAGCCGTCCAGATGCACTCTATAAGTGCGATCTTCCAACTGTTTACCGGCGCGAAGCTCAGTCGCTATATTCGGGTTGCCCGCCAGAGCAACGAAAGTCGGGAACCAATCGAGCCCGGAGATGATTGCATTTTCCACCTTACCAGCCGGTACATGACCGGGCCAGCGAATAATCGCCGGTACGCGGAAGCCACCTTCGAGTGCAGTACCCTTGCCGCCGGCAAATGGGGTCTGTCCACCATCGGGCCAGGTAAAATTCTCGCAGCCATTATCAGTAGAGAACGCGATAATGGTGTTCTCGTCCAGCCCGTGTTCTTTCACATAGTCAAGCACAGAACCGACAACATCATCCAACTGGGCCATGCCTGCTTCTTCGATGGACCAGCCATTCTCCCCATTGCGCATCCCCTCGTATTTTGGCGAAAGGTGAGTCACTACGTGCATACGCGTTGGGTTTAGCCAGACGAAAAACGGCTTATTTTCCTCCCTAGCTTTATCTATAAATTTAAGACTATGATCGAGGATCTCGTCGTCCACCGTTTCCATCCGCTTTGGATCTAGAGGACCGGCGTCTTCGATTTTTTGCTTGCCAATTGCACCCCAGCGAGGCTGCACGGTGGTATCGTTCGTTTCGGTTGCCCAGCAATGCAACATATTTCGTGGGCCGACCGTCGCTTTGAGGCTCTCTGGATAGTTCGCATGGAAGGGATCCTCCATGGCGTCCAAATGGTAGAGATAGCCAAAAAATTCGTCGAAGCCGTGGACCGTTGGTAGATATTGATTCCTGTCCCCAAGATGGTTCTTACCAAACTGCCCAGTGGTATACCCCATCGCCTTAAGGGCAGTAGCAAGAGTGACGGCCTGGTCAGGAATTCCTATTGCTGCTCCGGCTTGTCCGACGGTCGTCATGCCAGTGCGGATCGGCAACTCGCCGGTGATGAAGTTCGCTCTCCCCGCCGTGCAGCTTGCCTCGGCATAGTAGTCCGTGAACCGCATACCTTCTGCGGCCATTCTATCGAGGTTAGGTGTGCGGCCTGCCATGATCCCTTGATGGTATGCACCAATATTGAACCAACCAACATCATCCCCCATGATGAAGATAATATTCGGTTGCTTGCTGGACTGTGGCTTAGACAGTACCAGAGACGGTGCCAATAGAGCGACGGACAGCACTAGAACCAGCAGGGCCTTGTGTTTGAGTTGCATCTTGATCCTCCCTTGAGTCAACCGTCGCTACTGAGCTTGCGAAGATTTATTGTCGGCCACCAATTCGACTCCCAGCGCTGCCAGCTTCCGTTTAATTTCCGGCATAGCTTGCCGAGCAGCTTCTACTCCAGACTGATAACCACGACGACCATCGATGGCCTTGCGTGAGATTAGAGTGATACCATCCGTATTTGGGTGAATTACCACATCCGCCTCTTTGCATAGCGGTTTATCACTGTGCGCTAGTTGTATCCTTAGAGCCTGTTTGCTCACGGAGCCGGGCACTCGGAATTTTTTTAGTTCAGTGGGATTGAGCCGTTCATCAATATCAACCGCGATAACAAAATCGGCACCCATTTCCCGCACGTGGTTGACCGGGACGTTGCAAATCAACCCTCCATCGCAATAGAGATTGTCTCCGATTTGCACGGGCTTTCTCAGCCCTGGAACGGCAGTACTAGCTTGCAGGGCGACACCGAGATTTCCCTGACTGATCCGGACACTCTCGCCATCAACTACGTTTGTGCAGACCGCTGCAAACCGAGTAGGCAAGTGTTCAATCTCATGATCTGGTTTCGTAACCAGCTTATTGACATAAGTGCGAAACTGGACTCCTTTATAAAGACCGTCGTAAGGCTCATAACCAAATAGTCGAGGCGTGAATATAACCGGTGCAAGCAGGATTCTGAATACTGGCGCAAGCGGCGTAAATTCTTTCATCATCTTTCCATCTTCGAATTCCTGCGACATTGTGCTGATTGGTACACCGGCTGAATACAGTCCTCCTACTACCGACCCTATGCTTGTCCCAGCAATGATATCGATCGGCACTCCCTCTTCGGCAAGGACTTTCAAGACACCTACATGGGCAGCACCGCGGGCGCCACCGCCACCCAATGCCAGTCCGATTCTCGGACGCTTACCCCTAGCCGTCGATTTGTCACTGCTGGAGGCGGAAACTTCGCTCTTGGCGGAGCCGGTTGTTTCATCGGATTCAGCCAAGTTCGGCCGGGCGCAAGCGATACTTATCGCAATTGCACAAAAAACGGCTAATAGTTTTGGGCGTTTCATGGGCGGTGCTCCTTGCACGATCGTGCAGTTAGTACACAGGCTTTTCTGTGGTATCAGTAGCGCCTGTATTATGGACATCGGTTAGATTTGTGTCTTGCAGATAGCGGTCTTCATTTTGATCGGTCGGCATGAATTGAATGTCCCGCGGCAAGAGAGGATTGGCAAATTGAGCGCGTTGAATGTCTTCGTGGGCAAGCACCGCTTCCCCCTGCTTATGCTCGAGGAAGGCACGCGCCAAATAGAAATTCGCCTGGTTCGGATCGTAGCTGATCGCATGATTTAGATCCTTCAAAGCAGAATCATCGTTACCCAGTTGCTCCCAGGCTTTAGCCCGATGGTAATACAGCGAGGCATCGTTGTTGTTCTGCTTGATCGCCTCGCTGTAATCTTGCACCGCCTGCGTTGCATTTTTCAACTTGAAATATGCCTGACCGCGTAGCTTGAGGGCCTGGGCGTTGGTCGGATCCAACGCCAGAGCTTTATTGAAATCGCTAACCGCTTCTTGAGGCTTTGATAGTCCACTATATGCAGTGCCACGATAAATGTAGGCAACAGCACTGTTGGGATTGGCACTGATGGCCGTAGTCAAATCAGTGATGGCTGGATCGGCCTTGCCGGTGGCCAGCAAAACTGAAGCTCTCTTCAGCAAAGCATCGACATTATTCGGGTCGGCCCCCAGAGCCTTTGTGTAGCTATCAATGGCTCGTTGGTTGTCACCCATACTCTTGTAAACATCGCCAGCCATGTGGAGACCATAGGCATAATGTGGATCGAGCGACACCGCTTTCTCAAAATCCTTGAGAGCCAGATCATTGTTGCCCATCTTGGCATAGACCGTGCCCCGCCAGCCATAAGCATCAGCATTATCTGGTTGGAAGTTAATCAGGTCGTTAAAATCCTTCAGAGCAAGCTTATTGCTTCCCATCTTCACTAAGGCCTGTCCTCGCTTCAGGTAGACCAGCGGGTACTGCTTGCTGGAGTTGATCGCCTTATCGAACTGCTGAACGGCGCCATTGTAATCACCAGATTCCAGGAGTTGACAGCCTCTTTCATATGGATTGAGGTCAGCCGCTGACGGCAAAATTGCATAAGAAAAGGAAATTAGCAAACTGGCTACGGGCAACAGCCATCGAAACATGTTCCGAGACCGTAGCGCCTTCGAGATTGTCAACATGCGCAAGCCCTCTTTAAGTACCTGAGTTTGCTGAATTATACGTTGAAATTGCCTGCAGTCAGCGCACCTTAACCAGATCAGTTCGCTTCTTGGAAAGCGACAGGTGACAAGAAGCTTTACCTGCGGCTGTGCTCCAGTTCGCGATCCACTCTTTTCGATTGTGGATCTAAAGATTCTAACCGGCGAGACGGTGGAGCATTGGCGATATGAAGACCAACCAGCCGAGCGACCAGGATGGTCAAATAGAGTTGTCCTGTCAATCCTTCCACCCAGGAAATCGAACGAGCCAACCTGCTGACCGGCACCATGTCCCCATATCCAAGCGTAGACAGTGTGCAGAAACTGAAGTAGACAAAGAGAGGATAGCGTTTTTCCGCCGACAACGTGTTTTCCATAACCGGTTCACTCGTCACCGAATTATCTTTGTACGCGGCCGGATCCGCCAGTAACACCATCATATGCACCATGGCAAAACAAAAACCAACGATGACGTAAATACAGACAGCACCGCAGATCCGATTCATTGTCAC
>PSRH01000198.1 GCA_003175915.1 Candidatus Melainabacteria bacterium
AAATAAAGGCGCATACCCTACTGAACTGTTGGAGCCGATATCTCTATGGGAAATAGGCTAGTTTTTTTGACTCACTTTTGAAAATTCGATTTCTAAAAGCATATTGGGTACATCTGCTTACTCACAAGTATACAACTCGAGCCAACATCACGCCGAATTAGACTAACTGCTTTCGCAAGCAATTTTGCCCTTCGAGTATCGCTGAAATAGAAAATTGGAGACAGGATCCAATTTACCTTATCTACATCAAAGGTGAAGAGAACAACGCACTAGCGCGCCGAGCGGATGGTAAACTGGCAATGATCGTGTTAGCTGAAGTGAGTGAACTTATGGAAACAAGCTTATTGGCTAGTGCAATATCTTTCATAGACTCTTGGTTGCCGTTGCGCTACGAACATAGTGACGTACCTGGGATTGCCGTAGCCATCTCTCACAAGGGTGAAGTCGTATTTAATAAGGCTTATGGCTATGCGAATCTGGAGAAAGAAGAAAGACTTGCAACAACTCATATTTTTCGGATTGCGTCGCATTCAAAAACATTTACTGCCACAGCCATAATGCAATTGGCAGAACAGGACAAGTTGAAACTGGATGACCACGTCATGAAGTACTTGCCCTGGTTAGAGAGCCACAAAGATAGGCGCTATCAAAAGATAACTATCCGCCAACTGATGTCGCATAGCGCTGGCATTATCAGGGATGGTTTAGATAGAGACTATGCGCAATTGAAACGCCCTTACCCTGAGTCGGCGCAGTTTCGAGATGAGATACTCGAAGCTGGATTAATCACTGACACCAATCTGGAAATGAAGTATTCCAATCTTGGTTTTGCTATTCTCGGTATGATAATCGAGGCAGTTAGTAATCGGCCCTACAATCAATTTGTCATGGAAAACGTAATTCGTCCACTTAGACTGAAGAACACTTTTCCTGACTACAGTGAACCAATCAAAGACAGATTCGTCACTGGATATACTCGAGCTGATCTAAATAGAGTGCGATTTCCGATTCCAACCGTGATAAGCACTAAATCCACTTCTGCAGCAAGAGGGTTTTGCTCCACCGCGGACGATCTATGTCGATTTTTTTCAGCTCATTTCATTGGCTCAAAACAGTTGCTTGATGACGAGTCAAAAAAGGAGATGCAACGTACTCATTGGGAAGTGCGGAGCAAGGAAAAACAGGAGTATGGACTAGGGTTGGCTGTGGAGTATATTGGTAGCCGACGAACCTTTGGGCATGGTGGAGCGGCACCGGGGATGATGACCTCAACGCTCTGCGACCCTCAGAATGAACTTGTTGTCGTTGTTCTGATGAACTGTATAGACGCGGACCCTAAGCTAGTCTGCAAAGGCATTTACTCCATCCTCAGTTATTTCGAGAGCTGCAATTCAGCAAGCAAGTCGATTCACGACTTGAAAAGGTTTCAGGGACGATTTATGAATCTCTGGGAGATAAAAGACATAGTTGTCGTTGGCAGCAAAATTGCGGCGTTGTGCCCTAATGTCTGGCAGCCCTTTGACGAGGTAGAGGAACTCCAATACATTGACGACCATACGCTTAAGGTGGTTAATGCTAATGGCTACCTTTCAAAAGGTGAACGTGTTGAGTTCCGCTTCTCAGAGGCAAGTATGATTGAATCGATACGATACTGCGGAATGACTATGTGGCCGAAGCTTGCCTACCTAGAAGCCTTGTCGAAAGAGAACGCACCAGCGAAACAGATTTCGAGAGCTCTCAGCCACTGATTGTGACGGACAAAACGAAGCGCCACACCTTGCCCGCATGGCCGGAGTCCAGTTGAACTTAAGCAGTAATCTTGTCCTTCGGGTATCGCTGAAATAAAAAATTATAGACAGGATCCAATTTACCTTTCTCGATCAGGTATGTTAGGAGCGATGTGATTATTATGCTTGCAAGGACCACATCGTAGACAACTGTTTTGATTATCTCACCGCTGGCGATTCCCACTTGTACTGGCCTCGCTGCCAGGGCAGCAGCAGCCAGGCCTTTTGCCACCAAAACTGATGCCAGGGAAACCTCGTATCTGCCAACGCTTTTATCGACGGAAAGCAGCACCGCAGGAATCCGAACAAAAAAGATCCATACGGTCAAAACTACCCCTGCCATCGCCAAACTCGGGTCGCTCAAATCTACGGATAAACCAAGGTAGACAAAAAACAAAGCTTTTAGCAGAAAGACGATGTTCGTGAGGAAATCAACTTCTTTCGTATTCATACCAATCGGCTGAATATGAGGTACAAACCGTTTCATTGTCGGCGCCACTTCAGCAATATTGCCAAGCACAATACCAAAGGCGAACACGGCAATCGGTCCACTGTAGCCAAGATATTCTGCTATACCGTAGATAATTGCCACAAAAGCCGGCGTCGTAAATAGGCTGTTTTCAAGTTGCCGTACTTTACTGAGGACACTCGACCAAAGAAAAGCAAATGCAACACCCAAACCGGTGGCCAAAAGGAATGACGCAAAGACTTTGCCAAGCATCAAGCCTGGCTCGATGTCATTGGACCTGAGGGCATTAAGAAAAGCAAGTGAAACTACTATTGTAAGGACGTCGCTCAAAGTTGGCTCAAGAAGCAACGTCGTGCGCATCGGTTCGTCGAGTTTTAGCTTTGACAAAAGAGGAATGGAAATAGCTGGAGAGATTCCTCCCAGGATAGCGCCAAGTAAGAGCGCGTCTAGCACTGGTAGATGCAAAACAATGGAGCCCGTGATTGCCACCACTGCCATGGTAGCGACAAAGCCTGTGAGTGTTAGGCGCAAGGCACCCTTGATTGCTTGTCGCAGGCTAGAAAAATTCAGTCCCAATCCACTTTCGAACAAAAGTATAACTAGGGTAAGAGCCGTAAAAACCGGACCCACAATGCCAAATGACTCAGGTTGCACGACGTTAAAAATTGGTCCAAGCAATAGGCCTAAGCCAATGAGAGGAAGAACGTCAGGTATTCGTTTCTTCTCAAAAATAGCTGCAAAGAGGTGCGCCAGAAAAATGAGCGCGCCCACCGCTGCAATCGCTATTGAGGTGTGAATGACTGCTCTCCCGAGGCGGATTTTGCCAGTGGAGGCCAATCATACAGTAGCAGTAGCGCGGCTGCAACGATACACGCCGCTGCTACTGATTGGATCAATTGCTTAAGCTCACGTTACCGGCTCTTTCGTCCAGTCGGCCGGTCGCCGCAATTAAAAATTTCAATTGGATACGCTGCACCAAAGCCTGAGCGTGCGTCGCTCTATTCGCTGGAGCTAGAGCTAGATTGCTGTCTTTCATAATTCTCGCTGTGCTCGAGTACTTTTTCCGATGGGGCAGTACTTTGGCTCTTCTTGCTTGTGCTCATCGATAATTTACGTTTGGCACAAGGTGCTCGATAACCCATAGTTCTTGTCCGATGCCTAATCGTAGATTTAGGCTGAATTTTCTTCTCTATCGTCCGGCTAGAGAAAGAACTACTGGACGAACTGCTTGATTTTGACTCTTGCGCCGGCACGGGAACCGGAACTGGGACTTCCTGAATCTCCTTCTCAACTTGTACTTCCTTTTGTACTGGTGTGACCTCAACTTGCATTTTCCTATATACCGGTTCAGTTTCACTTGATTGTTCCACTGTTGTGCTTGCTCCCTGAGCATACGCTCCAGCTGTGCTCAGCAACAACGTGAAAGCGGTTAGTCCAATAAGTCCTTTCATATATCAATTCTCCTTTAAGGGAGCCTGACTAGCTAACATCCACAAAAGAATTTGTTAGAGAGATAGATAGCTTTCATGAGCTCCTCCCTTCCATGATGTTTCCGGAATATTGGTTGCTGACGCCCATAAAGGCTGTCTGTTCCCTGAAGCGAACGCGACAGCCCTTCCTTTCATGCTCTTATTAGATTGATCAGTTGCGAGCGTCAAACAGGCCCGGATGATTGGACCTGGATATTCACTGCAGGCTTTGTCAGTCTAGCCGCGTTACTGGTGAACTCTGAGCGCAAGCTTGCCCAAATAGTGGGTATCCAAAGCTTTGTGCGCTTCGGTTGCTTCTTCCAGTTGATAGGCATGCGCGACGTGAACTTCGAATTGGCCTGATTGGATCAAGCCGTTCAATTTGTCGATCGCTTTTTGATCTGGCCAGCCATCGTAGTCCATCACTTCGACGTCGGAGCGAACTGTCCCTTTCAGTTCGACTCCGTTCGGGTAAGCGACTCTTCCGCCTTTCTTTACCGCACTCAGAGCTTTTTCCGCGGCTTCGCCACCGGCAGTGAGTAGGGCAGCATCGAGGCCATCTGGCGCGAAAGCTCGCGCTGCGGCTAAGATGTCATCCTTGCGCCCATCCACAACCACATCTGCGCCCAATCGTTTCGCGAAAGCAACACCATCAGCACCAGAAGCTACGGCAAAAACGCGAGCGCCCATGCGTTTAGCAAGCTGAGTAGCAAGATGTCCTATGCCACCACTTGCACCAAAGATCATCACAGTCTCCCCTGATTTTAAATGCAGAGAATCATCCAATCCGCGCAATGCGGTCATGGCGTCGACCGGCATGGCACCGGCGGTTTCTAAGGACAAGCCCACCGGGAGCAAAGACGCGACGTCGGCCTTCACAACTGCGTATTCACTATAGAATCCGGTTCTACCGTCAAAGCTGGAGAAACCATAGATGCGATCGCCTTCTTTAAACCTTTTGACACTCTCACCTACCGCGACAATGGTCCCCGCACCGTCAGAACCGAGAACGTATGGGAAAGATGGTTTTTGATTAGTGATCGTGGCGAAAAAGCCTTCTATTTCGTAAGGGTCCCAAACGCCGACGCCTGCTGACTCGACGCGCACAAGGATTTCGTCAGGAAGTATCTCCGGTATTGAAAGCGTTTGCACTTTCATTTTTTCGCCAAACTGATCGATGGCGACGGCTTTCCGCGTACCCTTTGTAGACTGACTCATATTGGAAACCTCACAAACAGGTGCGATTATTCAGCTTATTCTAAATCGCAAAAATGTTCACCGGCTATTTTTCACCAGCTATTTAATGAAGGGAAGTAAGCAGAGCCAACTTTCTGGTTGCAGAACGAGAAAATCAAACCGGAGGGTTGACTGATTCGTTGCTACCGTAGCGGCGCTGTTCGCTTGGGTGTCTTATCTACCTGGGTAGTTAAGTAGTCCCGATATCACCTTTGCCGGTCAAAGCGCGAAATACAACGGGCATAAAAACCAGCGTAAAGATAGTGGATAGAGAAAGACCACCGATAACTGCGATGGCAAGCGGTTTCTGCAATTCGGCACCGGCACCGAATCCCAATGCCAGCGGCAGTAGCCCCAATATGGTGCAAAGTGTCGTCATGATGATTGGCCGCATCCGGATACTGCCTGCCTGAATAAGCGCTTCATCCACACTGAGCCCGCGATCAATCAAGCGATTGGTGAAATCGATCAATATAATGCCGTTTTTGACAACCAGCCCTACTAGCAAAATGATGCCCATGAATGAAGATACGTTCATAGTAGTTTTGGTAAGCCAGAGCCCAAGGACAACGCCAAACAAGGACAGCGGTATTGCGGTAAAAATAGTAACAGGCTGCACCCAGGAACGAAACTGGACGACGAGAACGAAATAGACAAGCACAATGCCGAGAGCCATGATCAAAAGCAACTGAGCGAATGCTTGCTGTTGACTGGCGTAAGTGCCGCCCAATATAAAGGTATAGCCCGCTGGTGGGGCAATGCCAGCAAGTTTTGCCTGAATATCTTTAATCACAGAGCCCAGATCGCGTCCCTCAACGTTCCCATTCACTGCGATGTAGCGACGCTGATTCTCTCTTGTGATAGCACCCTCTCCTGGAAGCATTGAGATATCCGCCACCGCTTTCAGTGGCAAAATACTTCCTACACCGGCAGTGGCCACAATGGGAATTTGAGACAATTTGCTCGGATTGGTTCGCAGAGCATCGTTAAGACGAACGCGCACATCAACAAGCCGATCGTTCACACGAACCTGTGTGGCAATGCTGCCTTGCAAAGCATCCTGCACCTGCGCCAGTACGTCTTGCGTCGTTAGTCCAAGACGCCCGGCTTCCGCCGGGTCCACTTTAATGCTTAACTGGGGAGCGCCAGCTGCTCCGCTAACAATCAAATCGACGAGACCGGGTATCTTTTCGATCGCGTCATTGATTTGTTCGCCGATTTGTCGCAGCACGGTCAGTTCGTCGCCAAATATTTTTATCGAGATCGTACTTTCGACGCCAGATAAATCGTTGAGCTCATCTTGAAGAATCTGATGGAAATCGATGTCCGCGTTTGGCAGCAATGCTTGCGCCCG
>PSRH01000205.1 GCA_003175915.1 Candidatus Melainabacteria bacterium
GAACGTTACCATCGTTTGTACGGTAGGGGTGTAAATGGCTACTGAGGTCGTCATTATCAGACTTAGCGCCATTGGTGACGTGGTTCACGCACTGCCGGTGGCGGCTTTGCTAAAACAGCAAGTCAAAGATGTGAGGATTACCTGGGTGGTGGAACCTGCCGCCTCGCAGTTGGTGCTCGACAATGCGGCCGTGAATGAGGTCTTGATATTTCCCGGAAAGGCACTTCTGCGGGCTTTTCATCCATTTAGCCGGCAGCAAGAAAAGCTTAGTGAAAGCTTTCAATTCATGCGTGCCTTGCGTTCCCGGCACTTCGATCTGGCTATCGATGCTCAGGGTCTTTTCAAAAGTGGTGTCCTTGCCTTTTTATCTGGTGCGCCGCTGCGCCTCGGCTTTAAGGGGGCTAGAGAGTTTTCCGACCGATTGATGACGCATCTGGTGGATGTCGGTGATTACTTCGGATCGAGCCGCCACGTCGTAGAACACAATCTTTCCTTGGCGCAAAAGGCGGTGGAGTTGCTCAATGGAAACGCCTCAGGGGTGGTGCCGGTTGAATTCCCCTTACCGAAGATCAACGAGGCAAGCGCACTAAGGGTAAAGGAATTACTTGAAACGGCACTGGATAGAGCACCAAATGTGCCGCCAACGGTGAGATCCGACCGGGCACCAAATCTGCTGTCAAGTCCTCTTTCAACGGCAACTGATATCAAGTCCGATCGCCCTGACCAGGAAGCAAGTCGACCGCTGTCAAGCCCTGAAAAGGAGGGAGGGGCGGGACTGTTGCACCCGCCGGGCAAATCCGAGCTGCCACCAAACACAGAATCATCGCCTACCACAACAAGTTCCCTTTCAATCGTCTCCCGCCCCAGCCCCGGTGCCAAAGCAAAACTCCTGGGTGAAAGCAGCAACGGCAAAGAAAGTCCTCGCTCCCTTTTGGTTTTGATACCATCGACTACCTGGCCATCAAAGATTTGGCCGGCTGACCGGTGGATCGGTTTGGCTCGAAAACTGATAGAGAAGACAAACTACCAGATTCTCATTGTCGGCGGCTCACAGGATTTACATGGCAACCAGGCGATTGAACGGGAACTGCTTTCAGGCACCACCGGTAGGGTGGCCAACCTTACCGGACGCACCTCTATTGTGGACCTGATCGCTTTGTTCAATATGACCGATTTGGTAATTGGTGCCGATACTGGACCGCTGCATATAGCGGCTGCGACCGGCAAGCCAAAGGTGGTCGGTATTTTCGGTAGCACCCCGGATAAGCGTAATGGGCCTTACGGACAACAATGCTGGACGATTGCCCTTGGTTTAAGCTGTCAGCCCTGCTTTAGCAAAATCTGTCCATTGGGAACGACCGCCTGCCTGAAGGAGATGAGCGACCAGTACGTCTTTGACAAATTAACCGAAATGGTGCCACTCGATTCGAGTGGCTGAAATCTGTCTTAAGATGAGCTCGTACTTTTTTATCGCCGTCACCGGATGCACCACCACATTAGTCTGGGAATTATTCCCAGGTCCATTTGTGGCTGCACTTTTCATAGGCATGCAACAGTTCCTGCTCGGAAAAGAAAAGGCTGATTTCGCGAGCGGCGCTTTGCGGACTATCAGATCCATGCACTAAATTTCTGCCGATATCGACTGCTAAATCACCCCGAATGCTACCAGGGGTGGCATCTTGAGGGTTAGTGGCGCCGATGGTGTGGCGGGCCAGGGCGATGGCATTTTTTCCTTCCAAGACCATAGCTACGATTGGTCCGGAAGTGATGTGCTTGACCAGCCCGGCAAAAAATGGCTTGCCCTTGTGTTCGCCATAGTGATCTTCTGCCAGTTTTGCCGGGACCTTCATAAGCTTCAAACCCACCAGTTTAAGACCGCGCCGTTCGAAACGGTGAATGATTTCTCCGACAAGCGATCGTTCTAATCCATCGGGTTTAACGGCTACGAAAGTTCTTTCTTCAGTCAAAATAACCTCCTCGGTTTAATAGCTTTGAAAATTTGGTGAAAGGATTTTGGCACGGGGCAGCAAGGTCCCATCAAGAGAGCTTAATTAATTTTGCAAAACGGGGATCGAGCAGGCGCTTACCGGCCGTCTTGAACTCGACGTTGTAAAGCTCTTTTTCGTTTTCGCCAATTACCAGGGTGACCTGACCAATGCCAAATTTGGCGTGTTGCACCAGATCGCCAACCTTTAGATGTTCGAAAGCCTCTTCGCTTTTCGCACCGCCAGCAGTGCCAGACATCTGTATGGAGTCGGGGGACCATCTTTTTGCTCCCCGTTGATTGTGGGAATCGACGTCCATCTCTGGGATGCGCCTGATAACGCCAGCTCTTAAGGCGGTCGCACCGGATGAAGTGGCGCTTATGCCGGACGAATCGGAATCGATCGATCCCTTGTTGGCCTGAGGCTGGGGGTAATAGCCGCTCAAAAGACCGGGTGTGATCTCTTTTAGGAAGCGGCTGGGAATTGTGTAACTCGACGAAAACGAACTGGAACCGCCGGGTGACCTCCCTAAAAAGATTCGTTTTCTGGCGAGCGTCATATAAAGAAGATCGGCTGCCCGGGTAACTCCGACATACATCAAGCGTCTCTCTTCCTCCAGTGCTGTTGGTGAATCGAGAGAGCGAATATGAGGAAAGAGACCCTCCTCCAGACCGATCAGGAAAACGACTGGGAATTCCAAGCCCTTTGCCGAGTGTAGTGTCATCATTTTCACAGCGTCCTGGTTTATATCGAGCGTGTCCAGATCACTAACCAGTGATATGCGTGTCAAGAATGAGTCGAGATCGGGTGAATCGGCCACCGCCTCAAATTCTTTAGCGACCACCATCAACTCTCGTACGTTCTCGATCCGAGAGAGTGCTTGCTCGTCTTTAAAAGAGCCGGCGTCTTCTTCCAACTTCTCAAGATAGCGAGTTTCTTTGAGAATGCCATCGAGCAACTTGGTGACTTCTGTGTCCTTTAAACGATCGTGCCACCGTCTTATGAGAGAGGCGAATTCGACAAGGCGAGCCGCCGTTTTTTCGGAAATGTCCTCTATTTCTCTGGAGTTAAGAGCAGCCTCCACCAGGGTTTTGTGAGTCATTTCGGCAAAAGCAGTGAGGCGTTCTATTGTAGTTTTGCCGAGGCCGCGTTTCGGTACGTTCACAACCCGATAGAAAGCCTGACTGTCGGCTTCGTTGTAAATTAGCCTTAAATAGGCAAGAACATCCTTGATTTCTTGTCGCTCGTAGAAGCGGGTGGCGCCTACAACCGTATAGGGGAGGTGATTGCGCACAAGAATTTCTTCGATGGCTCTGCTTTGCGCGTTGGTTCGATAGAGAATGACGCAATCGGAAAGTTGTTTTCCTCTGGCGCTGAGGCGCTTGAGTTCCTCAACCACGTAATAAGCCTCATCAATTTCGTCTGTGGCTTCATAGAACTGCGCTTTAGAACCCTTACTTCTATTGCAGCGTAGTACTTTTTCTATGCGCTCGCTGTTATTGGTAATGATGCTATTGGCCACTTCAAGAATGGTGCTAGTCGATCGATAATTCTCCTCCAGCTTGATCAATTTTGCCTCTTGGAAATCTTTTTGAAAACCGAGAATGATTCGGAAATCTGCTTTCCGCCAGGAGTAAATAGATTGATCGACATCGCCAACCACCATAAGGCTGCGCTCCTGCCAATCGTTGCCCATTCCTTGTGCCTTTCTTGCTCCCATGCCGGAGATGGCGCGAATCAGATCGTATTGCGATTTATTTGTGTCCTGAAATTCGTCCACAAGAATGTGGCGAAAACGTTCGGTTTGCCGACGGCGAACCGCTTCATTGCTTTCCAGCAAGTCGTTGAAAATCAGAATCAGGTCATCAAAATCGAGCGCATTATTGCGAACTAATTCTGCTTGATATTGAGCATATATTTCTGCCAGTCTTGTTTCTCTGTAGGTCTTAGCCCCTTTGCCATAGCGTGCCGCAGTCAGACCATCGTTCTTGGCCGCCGAAATTGCATATCTGACGTCCTTGGCGGCAAATACCTTCTCATCTAGATTCAATTTGCTAATTTGTCCTTTCAGGACATTGACACTGTCGGTTTCGTCATAGATGACGAAGTTGCGCTTGTAGCTCAAGCCTTCCTCGCTCCTGAATTGCTCGATTTCTTGACGCAACAAACGGGCGCAGATGCTGTGGAAGGTGCCGATCGACAGACGACGAGCTGTGTCAAAACCGACAAGCGCCTCCACTCTGCCTTTCATTTCCTGGGCGGCTTTATTGGTAAAGGTGACGGCCAGCACGGACTCGGGGTCCTGATTGAGTTGAGTGATCAGGTAGGCGATTCGCCTCGTTAGGACAGTCGTCTTGCCGGAACCGGCGCCGGCAATGATCAGAGCCGGTCCCCACTGAAGGCAAACACCTTCATGTTGCTGAGGATTAAGCCCGTCCAGTAATCCCCTGCTTACACCGGCATCGAAATCCATGATCTTAGTCCCCACCACCCTTTGCCTCCCATTTCCGTTACTGGGAATCATGCTATGATTCCCGCCGGGTTCTCATCTCCGGTGATTAACCTGGAAGTCAAGTAAAGGGACTTTCGTCCAAAAATCCAGGGCGCCGCGTCAGTACATTACGACTTGTAAACGGTACATCGAAGAAGAAACGCAAGAGTGCTCCTGCTCACTAAGCTAGGAGCATTTGATCAACTAAAAATCTTAGCACGCCAAGCATTACGGTAAAAGAATGGCATCAACCGAAACCAGCCAAGCCACTATTCCCACAGTAGACGAGTTAGCCCAAGAGTTATTGCTCATCCAGCAATCGGGCCCGCGGCGCGTCGCCATTATTGGCACGCGTAATTTGCCTTTGACTCATCAGCAGTTGGTGGAAATGTTGAGCTATGCCCTGGTTCTCTCTGGCAATCAAGTTGTCACCAGCGGTGGTGCCAACGGCACCAACATGGCGGTGATTAGAGGGGCGCAGCGCGCCAATCCTGACCGGTTAGAAATTATTTTGCCGCAAACGATTGGGCAGCAGCCCGGCGAGGTGCAAGATTTGCTGATCGGGATCAAGCACATAACTGAGTATCCAGAGCGGCGTACTATGACGCTGGCTGACGCCAGCCGCATCTGTAACCACGAAATCATCGATCGATCTCAGCAAATCATTTGTTTTCTTTACCATACCAGTCACACCCTGCTCGAGTCGGTTAACTACGCCAAAGAGCATCGCAAGATCGTCACTAGCTTCTATCTCGATTAGTCGCAGTGTCAATTGATCTATTTACCAACCAAGAAGCACAAACGACCCTACTCTATGCCTTGCTTCTGCCCTTTGCTATCGCTTTAGCGCTTTACCCCGCCTATATTGCCTGGCTCAAGGCCAACGAAATCAGGCAATTTGTCCGGGAAGAAGGGCCAAAATCTCACGCCGTTAAAGCCCGTACACCGACAACCGGCGGCGTTGTTTTTATCGCTAGTATCGTCATAAGTTGTCTGGCTCTAGCCGCTCACGATCGGGCTTGCGACTGGCAGCGCCTGCAGGTGCTCATACTTGCGCTTTTATGCGGGCTGATCGGGTTCTTCGATGATCTGGCCAAGATTATAAACAAAGCCAACACGGGTTTGCCGGCCCTCGCGCGGCTTGTCGTTGAATTACTCCTGGGAGCGGCCTTTGCTCTTTTAATTCTCACTGTCGCGCCGCTTAAGCAAGATATCGTTCTCCATTTGCCGGGCGGCGCCCACTGGCCGATGCCGCCCTGGTTATTCGTTTGTCTTGGTTCCTTTCTGGTGGCTGCCACGACCAACTCTCTCAATCTCCATGACGGCATGGATGGGCTGGCCGGCGGTACCAGTCTTTTGGTACTAGTGGCAATGGCAGCCATACTGGCGGGCGTCAAACAGCCAGCGCTGGCTCAATTAGCGCTCATGGCGGTGGGCGCCCTTGCTGCTTTTCTCTTGTTCAATCGCTATCCGGCCAAAATTTTCATGGGGGACACAGGCAGTCTCTTTTTGGGAGGCCTGATCGCTGCTTTGACCTTGGCTTCCGGCACGCTCTTTTGGTTTATCCCTTTAGCTATCATCTACATAGCCGAGTCGCTATCTGTAATCGTACAGGTTGCCTATTTCAAGTTAAGTAAGCCCTATGTGCCGGAAAAGCCGATGAGCCGCCCTGGCTTGATTTGGCTGAAATTAACCAAGCGTTTGCCCGGAGAAGGTAAGAGGCTCTTGAGAATGGCTCCTCTGCATCATCATTTTGAGGCAGTTCTGGCTGAACGCGGTGTGCCTGAATGGCAGGTTGTGGCAGCTTTCTGGCTGGTTCAATTGGCAGTTTGTCTTTCTGTTGTTGCCCTATTTTTTCTCAGTTGAGAATATACTTTTCTAAAGAGGTGCCTTAGAGTCTGAGCTCGGTCCAGGGCACCAGGAGTGCTAAGTTTCCTCGAAGGAGCCGGAGCTGATGTCCACTAAGGCCGATCAACTGGTCGCCGATCTTATCGAGCAAGGGCGATTTGATGAGGCGCACGCCGTATTGACTCGGCTGGCTGCTCAAGAAAGCGCTGATCCAACTAAGCTCTTGTATTTTGGCAAGTTGGCTTTGGCTATGGGGAAATTCGAGGAAGCTGAGAAATATTTGCGCTCAGCTCTGGCTCTAGACGAAGCCAACCCGGAAAACCATTACCAACTCGGTCTGGTGCTTCTCAAACAGGAGCGGCCCGGCGATGCCATGCCCTGCTTCCGCGAAGCCTGCGAACGCAAGCGGGATTTTGCCGTGGGTCACTTGCATTGGGGTCTGTCGCTCATGAATATGGGCAATGTGCGTGGCGCCATTGGCCAGTTTAAACAAGCGGTTCGCCTCGCCCCCAAATTGGCGGCTGCCTACTATCAAGCGGGCCTGGCCAATATGCAGCTTGGCCAATATCAGGAGGCCATGCAAGATTTTCAAAAAGCAAGCGAAGTCGATCCAAATTTTGCCGAGGCCCACAACGCCATCGGCATGACTCTTTCAGCTATGGGCAGCGACAATTTGGCGGCCCAATGCTTTGCCAAGGCGTGCCAGCTCGATGATAATTTGCTTCTTGCCCAGTGCAACTGGGCCTCATCCCTGGCCAATCTTGGCGAATACGACGAGGCGCAAGCGCGCTATCGGGAGATCCTTGATGTTAGTGGTGCCGTTCTTTCAGCTCGCGAACGCGGGCTTATCTACAACAATTCCGGTGTCTGCTATTACCTGAACGGCAATCTTGAACAAGCGGCCGACAAAATAATGGAAGCCTGCCAGATCGACCCGGGTTTTATTGAAGCTGCCATCAATTTGGGCCTGGTGAGAACCAAAATGCGTGAATTTGAGTTTGCCGCTCAGGCCTTTGAGAAGGTATCGGCAAACGAAGCCGCACCGGCGGAAGTAAGCATGTATTTGGGAGTGACGTCGCTTCTCACTGGCAAGTATCAAGCAGCGCTGGAACAATTTGCCCAGGCCCAGAGTCGCGGTCTGCGCAAGCCGGAATTGGACATCTGGATGGGCTATGCCCATCTGGCTTCAGGTAGGGCGCAGACGGCTCAGTTGCACTTCGAACGGGCCTGCCAAGAAAAGTCCTTAAGCCATCTGAGCTTTGACGGTATCGGTTGCTGCCTGCTTCTTGTCGAGGAGACGGACAAGGCAATAGAAGCCTTCCGCGAGGCGCTGGCTATCAATCCGGATTTTGCTCTTGCCCACCTGCATCTGGCCAGAAGTCTTGAGGCAAAGGGTCAAATAGAAGCCAGCAAAGAAGAATATCGCAAGGCGATCGATCTCGATCCCTCCTGCCTTGTGCCTGAAAAAGAGACCATCGAAATTCTTCTTGCCAATTTGGACTTCGAAGGAGCGGTGTACCGCTCCTTGAAAATTTTGGAAATTGAACCTGTAGACCTGGATGCCAGGCTATCTTTAACCCGGGCTCTTAAAGCTCAGAATCGTCTAGATGAAGCCCTCAGTCTGATCGAATCAATAGTGGCCGCTCATCCTGAAGACGGGCGGGCCAAATGCGAGGCTGGACAAATATTGATGTCCTTAGGACGGCTTGCCGAAGCCGATGAAATGTTTCGCAGCGCTTCCCAGCACGACGATACGGAAGCAGGCCTGTATTTTGCCTGGGGCAAGACCCTGGCGTTGTTAGGCTTTTACGAAATGGCTTTAGAAAAATATCAAAAGGCTTCCGAAATTGATCCTTATGACGAGGACATTTATGAACTTTGGGGTGGGACACTAAAGGCTCTGGGACGGTTTAGCGAAGCGGCGGACGTATTCAAGCGTGCCTCCGACTATCTTTACGAGTAGTGGCGCATATGGTGCATAACCAGGCGAATACGAAAGCTTTCAGCGAGTCAGCCGCCATTGATGCTCGCGAGAACGAGCTGATTCTGAAGACAGCGCAGCTCCTGCAATTGCGCATTGCCTTTGCCGTGGTTGGCCTATTGCTTGCCCTGGCCCTTGCCTTTGTCGCTGCCGCCGAATACGACCTGAGGCAGGTAGTGGCCATTGCTTTTGCCGTGATCGTTTATTCGGCGCTCGCGTTTGGCTTCCTGAAAACAAAGTGGTTGAACACAGTTTCAAAAATCAAGTGCTTTAACGCGCTCCTCATTGGCTTCGATATAGTGGCGGTGACTATGCTCGTCCACTTCACCCTCGGTTTTGAATCCGATTTGTACGTGCTTTATCTCTTGCCCATACTTCTGTCCAGTTATACGTTTAGCAATCCCGGCATCTATGCAACTTCGTTTTTCGTTTCCATGTCCTACGTGGCGCTTTTGCTCATCGAGAATATTGATTCGCTTGTAGCCCTGAGCGATGCCAGCTTGCATGGCGGTTTGGCCGGAGCCTATTTTCAGAAGCTCTGGGCCAAAATTCTCGCTCGCAGCGCTATTCTCGTGAGTGTCAGCTTCATCTGGGGAGGTTTCTGCGGCTATATTTCCGATCTGGCTCAGCAAGTAACGAGGAAGCTGAGAGAGCAATTGGCTCAAAACGAAGCTCTGGTTGCCGAGGTAAGAGCCCGGGCTGCCCGGCAGAAGTTGATCAACTCGATCAATTCTACCCTGCTCAACACCCTCGATCTGGATGTGATTCTGCATACGGCCGTGCAAGAGTTGTGCTCTGCCCTGGTCGTCCCTGCCTGCGCCATCGTCTGTCCGGCTTCTGAAGAAAGAGAAAAACCAAGAGTTTGTCAATTTATCAGATCAGCAAAGCCGGCTCCTCGTCTTGGTTTGTCTTCCGACAACAGCCAATTTTTTCCTGAGGCCGTCTGTCAATTTTTACTTGTTCACAAGTCACACTACGAGCGCGACCCAAGAGGGGGCGGCATCAACAAGACTTTCGTGATCGATACACCTGAGGACGCTGAGGAACTGGCTGAGATCAAACAACCATTGTCGAGTCTTAGGCTCGAATCACTGATTGTACAACCGATTATCTATGGGGATCAGTCCGAGGGTATCATTCTCATTGCCAGTCAAACCGCGCAAAGAAACTGGTCGGACTCCGAGTTGGAGCTGGTTAAAGCGGTAGCCGGGCAGGTGGCTGTTGCCATCGAAAACGCAAAGCTTGTTGAGCAATTGTCGAAAACGAATGAAAGCTTGCGGCAAAAGAATCTCAATCTCGACGCCAAAAATTTGGAGTTGTGCTCGGTACAATCCCAACTGGTTCATCAAGAGAAGATGGCATCGCTGGGACGTCTGGTGGCAGGCATCGCCCATGAGCTGAATAATCCGATCAATTTTGTACACGGCAATCTGCCCTACCTGAAGGAATATTGTCAGGACCTGAAGAAGATCATCGCTGCCCTCGAGCCAGGTGACGAGCAGGAGAGAAAGCCGCTCGCTCAACTGAAGCAAGAGCTCAAGTACGATTTTTTAGTTACCGATCTCGATAATATTTTGGCTGATCTAACTGAAGGCACCGAGCGAATCAGGCACATCATCAAGAATCTACGCAGCTTCAGCCGTCTGGACGAAGCGGAACTCAAGGATGCCTCGATTAACGAGGGAATTGAATCGACTTTAAAGATTTTGAGTCAATACTACGGCCGGGACAAGATCGCAGCCGCCACCGATTTTGCCGATCTGCCGGAAATACTCTGTTATCCCGGGCAGCTCAATCAAGTCTGGATGAATCTACTCTCGAATGCGGCCGAGGCAGTGGCCGGCGTCACTAATCCTTTGGTAAAAATTTCAACTCACCTTAAACAAAATGAAGTGTTAGTTACCATTTCAGACAATGGGCCTGGTATCAGAGCAGATGTTGAGAGTAAAATCTTTGAACCCTTTTTCACAACCAAACCGGTGGGTCAGGGTACAGGTCTAGGTCTATCGATTTGCCACTCGATTGTTGAGAGGCATGGCGGCAAAATCTGGTTCGAATCGGACGGGGTGAAAGGCACGACATTCAGGGTATTACTGCCGGTTAAAGCCAAATGCCAGACCTCGCCGTCTGAGCAGTCGGAAGAAAACCAAAGGGAAAGCGATCTAGCGCTTGGCTATATGACCAGAAAGCCCGTCAATTCAGGCACAGGCAAGGAGAGGGTTGATTGAAGCGGCACAAAATTCTCATCGTCGATGATGAAGCGCCTAATCTCAGACTACTTCAACGTGTGCTTGGTCAAGAGCAGGAAGTTCTTACTGCTCAAAATGGCCCCCAGGCCCTTGAACTGCTTGGGCAACACGAAATCAGCTTGATTATCTCTGACCAGCGCATGCCTGAGATGACCGGGGTGCAGCTTCTTGAGAAATCGATTGCCCTGCGCCCTCAGGCTATCAAGATCTTACTGACTGGTTATACCGATGTACAGGCACTGATCGATGCCATCAATGCCGGCAAGGTCTACAAGTACATTCCCAAGCCCTGGGACCCGGACGACTTGAGGTTGACGGTCAAAAGGGCGCTGGAGGCCTACGAGCTAAAAGAGGACAATAACAAACTCCTCCTTGATTTAAGGTCGGCACTTACTGATCTGGAAGATATATCGATGGGCACGATCAGAGCTCTGGCCGATGCCCTCGATGCCAAATGCGATTACACAGCCGGCCACAGTGTGCGGGTCAGTCGCTTTGCTTTAGGTATTGGCAAGACGCTGGGGCTGACCAACGAGCAACTGAGAAATTTGGAATTAGGCGGCATTCTTCATGACATCGGTAAGATAGGCGTGCCGGAATCCATCCTCTGGAAGCCGACCAAGCTGACGGTGGAAGAGCAGTCGATTATGTCCGAGCATCCCAGACGCAGTGCTCAGATTATCGGCGAACTCAAGAGTTTGAGCCTGGCCAAAGATTACGTCGAACACCATCATGAATGCATGGATGGCAGCGGTTATCCGGATCATCTAGTTGGTGAGGGTATTCCTTTGGGTTCGCGCATTATTCTTGTTGCTGATGCTTATGACGCCATGACGACCGATCGCCCTTATCGACCGGCAATAGGACACAGTCGCGCCCTCATTGAGTTGAGAAAGAATGTCGGACGGCAGTTCGATCCGGAGCTGGTGGAGGCCCTCGTCGCTACCGTTGGCGAGACCGGGGAGTTGATCAAAGACCAGCTTCCTGCGAGCGTTTTGGGTCTTTCACTTTCTGTACTTGAGTCAGAACGGCCGCAAAAACGACTGCCGGGGGAATTTGAACACCAGGGTCACGTCTGCCGCCACACTCTACCGCAGGTTGAAGCGCACCGCTTTGATAGTCCGACGACGAGCCGTTAGAGCCTTTCGTATTAGCCTGGCTTAGGTCCTGACCATCCTGACTGAGTGCCTTGAATTTCGGGTCAGGCGGCAAGAGCTTGCCGTGATCGGTCGGGCCAAAAAGGGCGACGAGCGGCTTATTAAGGCCTACGGCAATGTGCATCGGCGCTGAATCGACGCAGATAATTAAATCGCTTAATTGAATAAGAGCGGCAAGATCGGCCAGCGATTTTGTCACTCCGTAAGCCGAAATCAAAGACGGCATCGGGCCAAGTCTCTTTAGATTCTCACTGATTTCCCCGATGATTTCCGCATCGTCGGGTCCGCCGGCAAGAATGATCGTGAATGTTCCGGTGGCGGTCAGGCGTTCGATCAAGGTTGTCCAGTGTGCTGGACTCCAGGTTTTGATAATGCCCTTTTGCAAAGCCAGGCGACTGGTGCCGGGGTGAATCAGTAAGCGGCTTTTACCTTCCAATCTGGCTTTCCCTTCCGCTTCTTTGAGGAATTGCCCCATCGCTTCAAGGTTTTCCTTGGGCGTTAAGATCTGGGGTACGACTGCCTT
>PSRH01000234.1 GCA_003175915.1 Candidatus Melainabacteria bacterium
TGGTCGAGTCTCCAGGCCGCTTGATAGTGAGGGAAGGCCTTCGTTGGTTGCATGAGTTCGGAGTAGGCCAGAGCAAGACTGAATTGGCAGTACCAATCGTTAGAATCAAGGGCCACTGCCTCTTCAAGCAGTGGAACTGCTCTTGCTGGTTCGTGGTTATTCATAAAGACGAATGCTTGTTGGGCAAGATTTCGTCCATGTTGATCTTCGGCGCGAACTGCAGTAGCTCCACCAAAAAAGACCGCGACTATCAGAGCCAGAGCAGAACAAAGGACCTCAGATATTCTGAAGTCCTTTTCAAAGAATCCGTAGAGCATAAGTGCGAATGACTCAATCGAACCGTCAGGCGGGCGGCTAAAGCCGCCCCTACATCCGGAAGGAGGTTCTTCTTCCTAGTCCCAGGATAGTGCTCCGCCAACTTGATAGTCGATTACTCTTGTTTCGAAGAAGTTCTTTTCCTTCTTCAAATCGATCATTTCGCTCATCCAGGGGAATGGATTTTGAGCTCCGGGGAATTGCTCGGGCAAGCCGATTTGCTTGCAGCGTCTGTTGGCGACGAACTTCAGATAATCGGAGAACATCTGAACGTTCAAACCAAGCACGCCTCTCGGCATGGTATCAACGGCATATTGATACTCAAGCTCGACGCCTTGTTTGATCAGATCAATGATTTCCTGCTGGAATTCCGGCGTCCATATGTGGGGGTTTTCCAGCTTGATCTGGTTGATCAAATCAATGCCGAAATTCAGGTGCATGGATTCGTCGCGGAGAATGTACTGGAACTGTTCCGAAGCTCCGGTCATCTTATTCTGACGGCCGAAGCTGAGCATTTGCACGAAGCCCACATAGAAGAACAGTCCTTCCATAATTACGTAATAACCAATGAGGTTACGCAGGAATCTGCTGTCTGTCTCTGGTGTCCCGGTGTGGAAATTGGGATCGCAAAGTTCTTGCGTAAATTGCAACTCGAATGCGTCCTTAGCGTGAATGCAGGGTACTTCCCTGTACATATTGAAGATCTCGCCTTCATCAAGAGCAAGACTCTCGACGACGTATTGATAGGCGTGGGTGTGCACCGCTTCTTCGAAGGACTGCCTGAGGAGGTATTGCCTGCATTCAGGATTAGTGATGTGCCGGTAGATAGCCAGAACGAGATTGTTTGCTACCAGTGAATCTGCCGTCGTAAAGAAGCCCAGATTGCGTTTGATAATCTGTCGCTCGTCTTCGGTAAGTCCTTTCGGATCTTTCCAGAGAGCAATGTCACGACTCATACTGATTTCTTGAGGCATCCAGTGGTTCGCGCAGGCATCCAAATACTTTTGCCATGCCCATTCGTATTTGAACGGCACCAGTTGATTGACGTCAGCTCTGCAATTGAGGATGCGCTTCTCATCCACTTTGACGCGGGCAGCATTGAAGTCGATCGTCTCCACCCCAGTCCCAGTTAGCGCGTCATCAGGCACCACGCTAAGCACAGGTTGAGCTGGCGGAGTCATTTTGGTTTCATCAAAACTAAGCATAAAGATCTCCCTTTCTATTCTCTATTGGCAGGCTTCACAATCCGGATCACTCAAAGAACACGCATTTCCTGCCGCTATAGCATCGGCAAGGGGTGGGGCGAATGAGTGCATTCCGTCACCATTTTTTTCCTCTCTAGCTGTCGTCTTAACGGCATTCAAGACAGATGATTGAACGGTAGACTTTTCTGGCGCAGTAGCGCTGGTTGTTCTCAGATAATAGGTCGTCTTCAGTCCACTCGACCAGGCGAACTTGTAGAGTTCGTCGAGTTTACGACCGTTGGGCTCTGACATGTAAAGGTTCAAGCTTTGTGCCTGATCGATCCACTTTTGTCTGCGGGCAGCCGCTTTCACCAACCAGGTTGGGTCGATTTCAAAGGCCGTCGCATACAAGTTCTTCAAGTCTTCGGGAATTCGCTCGATTTTTTTCACAGAACCGTCAAAGTATTTGAGATCGTGCACCATCACTTCATCCCAAATACCAAGATTCTTCAGATCTTGGACAAGATACTGATTGAGTACGGTGAAATCTCCGGAAAGATTAGATTTCACAAAGAGATTCTGGAAGGTCGGCTCGATTGACTGACTCACGCCGATGATATTGGAAATGGTGGCAGTTGGAGCAATCGCCAGGCAATTACTGTTACGCATGCCAACGCGAGCGATATGTTCACGAACCTGACCCCAATCCAATCTGGAGCTTTCGTCGATCTTTAGCTCCGTATCTCTTGATGCGGCCAGAAGCTTGACTGAATCTTGCGGCAGTATGCCCTTGTCCCAGAGTGAACCTTTGTAGGTCGAGTAAACGCCACGCTCCTCGGCCAGTTCGCTGCTCGCTAGAATGGCATAATAGCTCACCACTTCTTGCGCAAAGTCGGCAATTTCGACGGCAGCGTCGGAAGCATAGGGCACGCGCATTTTGATCAATATGTCCTGGAAGCCCATCACTCCCAGACCGACGGGGCGATGTTTGAAGTTCGAACGGCGCGCCTTGTCTACGCTGTAATAATTGATGTCGATGACGTTGTCCAACATGCGCATGGCCGTCCGGCAAGTACGAGCAATCTTCTCTACATCCAGTTTATTTTCGTGATCAAGATGAGCGACGAGATTGACGGAGCCAAGATTGCAAACGGCTATTTCTGTGCTTGAAGTATTGAGGGTAATTTCAGTACACAAGTTAGAACTGTGGACAACGCCGACGTGTTGCTGAGGGCTGCGGAGATTGCAGACGTCTTTGAAAGTCATCCACGGATGCCCGGTTTCAAACAGCATGGAGAGCATCTTCCGCCAGAGTGATTTTGCGGAAACCTTTTTCCAAACTTTCACTTCGCCGGTAGTTGCCTTTTGCTCATATCCTTCGTAGGCTTCTTTGAACGCTTGACCGTACAAGTTGTGAAGGTCTGATACTTCATCCGGGCTGAACAAAGTCCAGTCACCATCTTGCATTACTCTTTCCATAAAGAGATCGGGAATCCAGTTGGCGCTATTCATGTCGTGAGTACGACGCCGATCATCTCCCGTGTTCTTGCGAAGTTCGAGAAATTCTTCAATGTCCAAATGCCAGGTTTCCAGATAGCAGCATACTGCTCCCTTCCGTTTGCCACCTTGATTGACGGCAACGGCAGTATCGTTCACCACTTTCAGGAAAGGCACCACTCCCTGACTCTTTCCGTTTGTACCTTTGATATGCGCGCCCAAGGCTCGCACTGGCGTCCAATCATTACCCAGACCACCGGAGAATTTGGAAAGTAGCGCATTTTCTTTCAAGGCATCATAAATGCTGGAAAGATCATCATCTACGGTGGTTAAGAAGCACGACGATAACTGCGGTCGGTGCGTACCGGAATTGAACAAGGTTGGGGTGGAGGAAACGAAATCAAAGCTCGACAAAATTTCATAGAACTGAATAGCGCGCTCTTCGCGATCGAGTTCATTAATGGCCAGACCCATCGCCACTCTCATCCAGAATGCCTGGGGCAACTCAATGCGGCGGCCCTGGACATGAACGAGATAGCGATCTACCAGGGTTTGCAGGCCAAGGTATTGAAACTTGAGATCACGCTCAGGCTTCAGCGCCGCACCGATCCTATTAAGATCAAACTGTGATAGGCGATGATCGAGAAGCCCGGCCTCGATACCTTTATTAAGGTACTGCGGGAAGTAGCCAGCGTAACGCTCGGCCATTTGAGCCTGTGACACAGCTTCTCCCAGTACTTCTTGTCTGACCTGATCCAACAGGAGGCGGGCAGCAACATAGCTGTAATCTGGTTCGTGTTCGATGAGCGCCTTAGCGGCATAGATAGCAGATTGGAAAACCTCGGTTTCCTTGACACCTTCATAAAGAGTATTGATTGTGCCGTCAATCACTCTGTCGGCAGAAACGGTCTTAAGATCAGCCACAGCTTCGTGAACAACAGCGAATAGGCGGCTAGACTGAATCGGCGTCATCGTGCCGTCGCCAAGCAAAATATTGAACTGGGGCATGGTCTGGCCGCTGGCTTCTTTGGCGGCGGCCCGTTCTTTAGCTCTTTGCTCACGATAAAGTATGTAGCGGCGCGCCACTTCGTGCTCGCCGGCACGCATCAAGGCGAGCTCGACCTGGTCTTGAATATGTTCGATATGAAGCAAGCCGCCACCGGGCAAGCGGCGTTTCAGAGTTTCGACGACCTGATTAGTTAGTTTGTCGACCAGATCGTGGATTTTCGAACTCTCCGCCCCGGCACCGCCTTCGGTAGCAATGAACGCTTTCTTCATTGCCAGGGCAATCTTGGCTGGTTCAAAATCAACAACGGTGTTGTTGCGGCGCAATACCTTAAATGTCGGCTCTGCCTGATCGGTACTGCCGGTTTGAGCGATACCGGAATGCATGGTTGTTAGCGCTACCTGCGTCATATTTCGAACTCCTGCCCTTTCTAAATTCACCAACTACCCAAACCAAAACTACGGACTCGAACGAAAACAAACGGCCCGCCGACGGACCGCAAAGGCCTTATCAGCAAACCAAAGACAGTCTTCCACAGGACGGAAGACAACATCCTTCAGTTATCTCTTCCTTAGATCGCTCAGGTTATCAAAGAGTTCTGGTTACTCTCTATAAGCAGCTACTTCCTATACAACGCAAAAGGACTAAATAAGGTTCAGTCTTCATCGCACACTCAGTAGCTTCTTTTTCCCTTTCTATCTTGTTTTGCGGAGTGATTGCTTAATGACGGCACACTCCCTCAAATCATGAGACTAAGTTACCACCAGAAAAGGGCTTACGCAAGAGATATCTCCCTAGATATAGGGTACATTTCCTCTTTACAAGCGATCTCTACAATACATATGGAGTGGACGCCTTTTGGACGCCGAAGGGGGAAAAGAATCATAGCCCTTCGACATGGACCCTGGAATGCCACCGCCCAAGATGCCCAAATGCGGGCACGATCCTAGAGTAAATTCATTTTGCCTGGCGGCCAGATTGCCGATCATTCCATTCCCGAGCCAGGATTGAATAGGCTAAAGTGTCGCGCCACCTGCCCTTGATGTACTTGTCCTCGACAAAATAGCCTTCCCGCCTCATTCCGCACTTCTCCATCACGCGAAACGACGCCATATTCTTTGGATCGCAGGAGGCGGAAATGCGATGCAATTTCAAGGTTTCAAAACCGAAGCCGATCACAGCTCCGACAGCTTCCGACATAATACCCTGGCCCCAATGTTGGCGGCCTAAAACATAGCCGATCATAGCTTGATTGGGCGGGAATCCGACCAGCACTAAGCTTACTGCGCCGATGACTCGATCGGCATCCTGCCAGGTTATAGCAAAATCATAGGCAAAACGTGGTTTGTCTTTTGCCGCACGCATTGCGCGTTTGATGAATTCTTTCGTTTCTCTTGCGCTATTGGGACCCCAATCCATGAACTCGCATACTTTCGGATCACTGCTGTATTCGTGAACGGACACCCAATCCGCATCATGCAGATCGCGGAGAAGCAAACGATCTGTCTTTATGGAATTGGCGTCCGGCTTAGATCGTTTTTCTCTCGATATCGTCATGTTGGTATTAGGTAAACCGTTCTGTGACTTTCCTTAAGTTTATCGATAAAGCAGGGCGAATCGAGTTAGGCTGAGAGTTAATGATCCGATCACTAAGGCAAAGTCAGAATAGCTTTGCCACACCTAGCTGGAGAGAACCGATGCCTCAAGTAGAAGTCAAGACTTCATCAGCAGAAACCTATCAGCAGCAAATTAAAGCTGGTAGCCATACTTTCAATGCCGACGCTCCAAAAGCGGTGGGTGGCCTGGAGGCAGCGCCTGGCCCGCACGAATTGCTGCTCGGAGCGCTGGGTGCCTGTACATCTATGACTATGCAAATGTACGCCAAACGCAAGGGCTGGAATTTAAAAGAAGTAACGGTCAAGGTGAGTGAAGAAAGAGATGAGAAGGCGCCCGGGCAGCCTGTTTCAAAGATCAAGCGAGAAATCCAAGTAGGTGGCGATCTGGCTCCTGATCAGGTTGAGGCTTTGAAAGCAATTGCTGAAAAGTGCCCGATTCACAAGCTTTTGTCTTCCGGCAATCAAATCACCACAGCGATAAGCCATAACTAAGAGAGCCAGATCAGGGCACTATCTGAGCACCGTTGGTCGAGGCTGCCTGTAGGAACTTGAATTCAACTGACCCATAATCCTTGCTCACCTGGTCAGGAAAGGCAAAGCCCAACTTGACCGCCGAAGGCAACTGGTCGCAAAGGGCCGCCACCGGTTTACCCTTATCAATGATCTTGACCGATTTCTCAAATTCGTTGGGTGGAATTAAACTAGCTTGTATCATCTTTCCTTTGCTCGGCGCCTGCAAGGGGCTGATTTTGAAAGTCAAGTCATGGTCTTCGTACGGCAGATTGGCATTGACATTGCCGTTGAATCTTCTCGTTTCAGGTTCCACCCACTTCTTCTGCTGATCGAAAGATTGAAGCTCATCCGCTTCATCATCATAGACATTGGAGCGCCGGTCGGCCGGCGAGCCAACCTCGAGATCGATAATCACTGCCCCAAGATTCTTGAGGGATTGATCGGCGACCGCCAAGTTTTGCAGGCTTTTTATCTCTTCTTCAATCAAGCGTTTCCGCCCGGTGTCGACAAATTGCGCTCCCCATCTCGATTGATCCAGTAATCGGTGCGCCAGGGGCTCAAGATACCAGTAGTCCGAATTGAGAGTAGCGTTATAAGTGCAGCGAGAATCGAACACTAGTTCTCTTGATTGAACAACCAGGTTATTAATTTTGCCGGAGTGATCGTCCGCATTTAGAATTGTCGCGGCTTTGAGCGTAATGGAATCAACGACACTTTGATCGTGGATGTGATGGACAAAGAATTTACCAAACGAAATGACAGCAATAATACCGAGAACGAGCAGCACACCAATGGCGCAGGTGAGCAAGAGCATACTGCCTGGTTTGGCGGCCGTCAGCCTGATAATTTTTTCGCCTCGTCTTCGCTTGATCATGGATCGCAATCCTAATTCGACTCAGCCCAAACCACCGACACCTTATGTCCGTCTTCAGCAACAAGCGGCAAAGATATGTATACGCCCGGGCGCCCATGCAGTTTGGCAGTCCTGTAAAAATTCTCTACTTCCATTTGGTCGACGATAGTCCAGAACGAGTCGGACGGCACGGAGACACCACAAATCACATCTCGATTAAGCAGAGCTTCAAGCAAGAGGCGCGCCAGCGTGTTTGCCGAGGCAGCATGTTCGGCGGAGGTAGAAGAGTTGAGATAGACGAATATTAAATCCTTTGGATCCAGATCGAAATCACGATAACGCCTGCAGCCGAGCGGGTTCTTGCCCTGATACCACAGATCCTCGTACAAGCGCTCATCGCCCATGGTGCCGTTTTTGACAGAGCGAAACGATACGGTAACCTTGACGATCGGTTTGAAGGGAGAACCCGGAAAATCAAGAAATCCCTTCTGCTCTTGAGCTCGTACATACATTAGATCGTCACACTGCTGCTTGGGCAGGTCCTGAGCGCCCGCAGGTTGCCAGGACACCAAGACAAGTGCCAGGCCAATCAGGGCCATAATGACCAGCGCGGTCTTCCTTGCGCTCATA
>PSRH01000214.1 GCA_003175915.1 Candidatus Melainabacteria bacterium
TGCAAGGGTGCCAACTGCAGCAGGTCGCGGAATACTTCCATCAGATAAGGGCCAAACAATTCACCGCAGCGTGTGAAAAGGACTGCAAAATCTTTCGCTACGAAAGAGCAGAGAAAGCAATTAGGATAGCTGTTGATGAAGCCAGACTATGCCCATCGAATAAGGAACCGCTGGTAAACAGCCTTGCTTGGCTTGCCTATGTTCTGCACGCTCAACTACGCTATTACGAAGCAGAGCCCGTGTACAGGGAAACGCTCGACGTTTCAGATCAAATTGCCAATTTAGACAAACGGAAAATCACTTCAACGCTTGAGGGATTAGCAAAATGCTATGAGGACGAAGGAGCGTATAACGCTGCTAGCAAGTCGATGACGGAGGCGATTACTTTGTTGGAGCGAGGTGGTGCCAATAAGCATAATCAGGCGATCCTCCAAGATCGTCTTCACCTGGCTGATATTCAGTACCGTGCCGGCCACTATTTGGAAAGCATTCGGTCGTGCCAGTTAGCCATAAATAATGCCAATCCTAAGGCCGATTTTGAAGTTCTTGCCGATTCTTGTGGCGCTATGGGGTTTGCTTACGAAAAGCTGAGAAGAACTAAGGAAGCCGAAGCTGCTTTTGGAAAATCAGCCGAAATTGCAAAGAGTTGCTCGAAGGATCAATTGGCAAGACATTTGCAAGAGTTGGGATTGTTTTACGAAAGAAAGGGTGATTATGCTAAGTCCAAAGAGAATTGTGGGCGATCCCTGAAATTGCGGGAGGAGCTCTTTGTCGCGGATGCTCAAAAGTTATTGAAAGACAAGAAACTTGTCCTGGTCGAGCAAACCGGTCCCTGGCAACGAAAGGATCTAATTGTTACTCTTGAGGAAGTCGCTGAACAGAATACGTCTACCCACCATCCAGACCCGCTGCTTGCTGATGTTGCTCGTTCCATGTCTTCTGTACCACGGAAAGTTGTCGATGTCTTGTCGAGAACGGGCTGTCGCGTAGTTATCGTTCCGAGACTGACAGCCGTTTCCGAAGAATTTAGAACGGGTAATCCGGCTGGTTATGCAGATGGGGCTAGCTATGATTCGACAGGTGGTGTCTTTGAAGATAGGCGCAACCTGGTGCTCATCCCAAGAAAGGTTTCGTCGCCAGTCCCCTTTGTTATGTGGGATAATCCGTGGATTGTTTCTGCTGTCAGGCATGAAGTCGGACATGCACTGGACGAATATCTAGAACTATATTCGTACTCAGATGCCTTTAAGCGAGTCTATCTAGCCGACAAAGTAAAAGTAACAAAGAAGCAAAAGAAGTCATTGGCTTATTTTCTTCAGCCTGATTTTCGGGGTCAAAGGGAAACGATGGCAGAGCTCTTTGATATTCTTTGCGGTACGCAAGATGCGCGGGCTAAGGAACTTTCTTCCGCGTTTCCGAAGACCTCTTCGTTCCTAAAGGAAAATCTGACAAGTAAAGGTCTCTTGGACCAAGGCGGAACTCGACCGTGACTCTGTTAGAAAACCTTTTGATAAGACTCTGCCAGAGCGAGAAGCGCATCTGAAGTGTCGCACTGCTCCGGAATATTGGCGACGCCGCACTCCAGGGTGAGTGGATGGGCGTGAGCATCAGAAGAAAGGGCGGATCCTTTCACGCTATTGGCAATCGACTCAATTAATTGGTGTGCCAGTTTTAAATCGCTTTCCGGCAGTAAGAGCGCATACTCAGCGGTTCTATATTGGCAAAAGAGATCGCACCGCCGCTTCAATTCCGTGATCTTCTTGAGTGGCTCTGCAAGAGCGCGCACGGCTGCCTCCTGCATGACCAGATCATTCGGATCAAGATCGCGATAATTCATTTTCAATAAGATCAGGGAAAAGGGCCGGCGACTTTCTGAATAACGATTTTGCTCTTGCTCAAGGAAGAGCAGAAAGGCAGGGTATGTATAGAGACCGGTTTGACTGGTGACGATCTTGCCCTTTATCGTTTTCAAAAGATACTTGTTCAGTTCTATTGCTGCAGCTGAAAGCGGCAGATAGGGGATCTTGGGGATTTCAATGACGGCGATAAGCTGGCAGGCAAGCAGATTGAAGAAGATCGGAATCCATTCGCTACGAGGCAAGGGGTATCGTTTCAATATGTCGGACAGTGTGCTCTGGCCGTTAACGGCCAGATAGATTTGCTTCTGCATGCGCATGTCTACTGGCGCTGCTGAGGCGACGAGCCGCTCGAATTCGCTTTCGCTCAAATCCGGTGTCAGCTTCATCAGAGGTGTGTCTTCTTTGAGTTTGTGGTCCTTCAGATAGTTGCCGTAGTTGATGAGAGAATTGCGTGCAAACAAAAGCGCTTCGAGATTTTTCGTGACACTCCTTTTCTCGGACGGCGGCCCGGAACGGAATTCGTATAGCCCTTCCCTTAACCCGATCAACTCTATGATCGCTGCATCGCCTATGAGATCAGCGTAGCTGGCGTGTACGGGCTGACCATGAATGAAGCAGACCTCGGCTCGCAAGTCTTTGTGCGTGATCTCAACTCGGCCAGTCCAGTTGCCCGAGGCGAGCAACTGAAAAAATTGGTCGATGCGGTTGTTGGCTAAGTCTCCTCTAAGAATCTCGCAGACTTCGTCCTGCTTTACCTCTGGGCCTTCCGGAGGAAGGACCGGTTTTGAAGACTTTGCTTCCCTTTCGGCGATCGACTCGCCGTTACCGTTGGGCGCGTGGGCTGGGCCTTCCGGGCAATTGAGGGCAGCCATCACCATGCTGTGAATGAGAGTACAATCGGCGCTCATGTGCATCCAGAGTTCTGCCTCATTGAGGGTTTCCCCTGAAGCTAGCGACCACAAAAGGCCTTCACTTGTACCTAACCCCGTGCTGGAGGCGGTCAGGCAATAACTTAAGCTCGGATTGCCGAACATCCAGCGCATGTTTACCGGGTGATCTTTATGGTGCACGGCTTGTTCGGCTAGAGCCAGAATGTCGGCCAGTCCTGGAGGTTTACTGATTTTTGGCAGGCGCCAAGCAGTAATCTCCCCTTTATTTGACTTAATTGCCATGACGAACCTCTAAGGTCAAAAATGCCCTGGCCTGCCAGAAAATAACTGCGCTTAATGGATCGTGCCCAAAAATCCGGTCCCCGAAACGAATTCATGAGAATTTGACTAACCTCGTTTAACGGTTTCAGGCGTGCCTTTTACTTATCAGAAGCAACCACAGGCACGCTCAGAGCCGCTGAGTGAACCCTGGGGTACCTCATAAATGGCTGTGGCGATACCGCCACTAGTGCTAACTGAGACCTCGACTCATGTGCAACGAGATGTTAGCCAAGCATTACAAATGCTTGGTTGCATGCTGCACGCAGCGTACAATGGCTGATTACGGTTTGAAATCCTCGAGCGAAGGTGAAGGAAATGAGCAATGTTACGACTGAGCGGCAAGTGCCCGGGAGCAAGGCACCTGCCAAGCTAAAGAGACAATTCGTCAGCTTTGCCTGCTTTAAGGTAGACCCTGCCTGGCGTCGGCTTCCTAAGGAAGAGCGGCAGAAGGGCAAGGAAGAGTTTGAAGCGGTAGTTGATAAGTATGTCGCCGATAAAACGTGCCAGATCCTCTCTTACACGCTGATGGGGACAAGAGCCGATGTCGATCTGATGCTCTGGGTGATTGCTTACGAACTCGAGCCGATCCAGCAATTGGCAACCGACCTGGCCAAGACAGGCCTGGGGACTTATATGAATCGCCCCTATTCATTCCTGGCCATGACTAAGCGCTCTATGTATCTTGATCGTTTTGATCCGGAACACCAGGAAGATCGTGTCCATATCATTCCCGGCAAACACAAATACTTTTTCGTTTATCCTTTCGTGAAGAAGCGCGACTGGTACGTACTCTCTCAGACTGAACGTCAGGAAATGATGGACGAGCACATCAAAATTGGCAATAAATATCCATCGGTGAAACTGAACACGACATATTCCTTCGGATTAGACGATCAGGAATTTGTGGTCGCATTCGAAACCGACTCACCATCGGATTTTCTCGATCTCGTTCAAGAACTGCGCGAATCCAAGGCGAGCATGTACACCTTAAGAGACACGCCCATCCTCACCTGTCTTTTCAGGCCAATTAAGGAAGCCCTTGATAGTCTCGGCTAACCAGTTAGCGATACTTTACTGAACAGCCATAGGACTTGGTTACGGCAACTTTGACGCTGGCGCCAGCCAGTGCTTGATCGAGCGCTTGTCTGACATAATTGTGCGCTGCCAAAATTGAGGATGGATCGGTGTCGGGTTGATCATCAATTGCTCCTGAGTAAATCAAGATGCCCTTCGGGTTGATTACAAACATGTCAGGCGTGGTTTTGGCGTCGTAGAGCCTGCCAACTGTTCCCTCTGGGTCAAGCAGAATAGCAGTCGGTGAAGCTTCCTTTTCCTTGAACATGGCGTTGTGCTCCTGAGGCGAGTAATTGCCTTGTTTGCCGGGAGCCGAGGAACATATGGAAAGCCAGACTACTCCCTTTTCCGTGTATTCTTTTTGCATCCTTTGCATGTTGCCACTACCGTAGTGCTTTTTCACGAAAGGACAACCCTGGTTGAACCATTCCAGGACAACGAATTTTCCTTTGTAGTCCGAGAGTTTATGCACCTTGCCGTTAGTATCAGTGAGGGTAAATTGCGGGGCCGGTTTGCCGCAAACGACAGTGGCCTCCGGCAGCGCTCCGGCTGCTTGCGGATACAAAACTGGTGATGGAAGCGCATAAGCTGAACTGAGCAAAACAAGCGAAAAGAAATGGGCAACGCGTTTCTGAATGTTCATCGTCGGGTTCCTTGTCAAAGCTGGAGCACAGCGATCCATTGTACAGGCCGCGTTGAGCACTTTTTATTGACAACGGGTTTAAGCGACGTCTGCTTAACGACTGGTCGGATGAGTTTGAGGCGGCGGTGGCGCAGCGAGCTTATCCGTTTCCGGCGGTTTCGTTTTCTTGGCAATTTCGGCGGCTTGCGCTGCCGCCATAGCCGATTCGACAGACGCTTTATTGGAAAGCAGAGTATAGCGTCCGGGCCAGTTTTGTCTGGTAGGTGTCTTATTGACCTGATTGGCAGGCGCCGGCTGTTTGGTTGCTGTCTGACGTTCACCAGCTACGACAAAAGAAGGTTGAGTCGCAGGTGTTAGAACCTCTTTTGCGGGCAAAGAATTGCTTGGAAGTTCGGAGGCTACCTGGATAATCGGCTTTGGCTCCCCGCTTTCCAATTGATTGCGAATTTGGGTGTTGATCTCGATGAGATTCTGAAACAAGTAAGCGATTCTATTTCGCACGCCGGAAGCATCTTCACCCGTAAAGGTTATGTCCAATTTGCGCTCCGTGACGTTGATAATGTTTCGATTCTCGATGAATCTGACTACGGCTCGATAATTCTCCTTCGTCGACGGTTCTGCCAGACCAAAGTGGGAGATGAATATTTCTTTGATTTTGTTGAAGACAGCAACTTCTCTGGCATACAAGTATTGCTTGTATTCAACCACCGCATTTTGCTTATCCAGGAGGAATTCGCCGCTCGGATGCTTGCCTCTATGTGCCGCCAAGAAAGTTTCCACATGCTTGTCGGCGTCGAATAAAAGCTGCCAGCTTTCCTCCAATTCTTCCATGCAGGCAAGCACCGGCCCGTAGAATTGAGAGAGTTGCTCTCGCCTGAAGGCCAGTCCGCGCTCTCTTTCTTCTCTTCTTGCTTCGTGAGCAAGGGATTGCTTGTTGGCCATCAGGGTGTACCAACCGGTGACAATGCCACCAAGTACGCCACCAATCGTTGCTAGTACTCCACCAATCAAGGCACCCAGGACGGCTGGATCCATGTTTTAAACTCCTCCTCGCCTGTTATCTATCGTGTGCTTACCGCAGAAGCTGAACCACTATCCAGGGACATCATTATCTCCCTGTCGATCTGTCTTGATTGGCTGGGGATTATCTGACTGACCGTGTGGTTAATCTTGCCGCAAATGGATTCGATTGGTAGATCGTCACCGTCATTACCAAAGGGGTCTTCAATGTCTTCGGCGATCAATTCCAGGCCAATCAGAAAATAGGAAGTGACAATAATGAGCGGCAGCGACCACCAGAATGGCAGAGCAGACGCAGAATACCAGGGCACCGCCAGCAAATTCAGAGCAATTCCCTGACGGATGAAGGTGCGATAGGAGACGGCCAGCGGCGTGCTCTTGATGCGCTCGCACGATCCGCAAACATCGTTGAATGCGCGAGCATGCTGGTCCAATTGCCAGAGCGTAAAGCCATCAAGCTTTCCCTCTTTGTACCATTCCTGGATTTTGTCATAGATCGTCTCGGCGATCATGACAGGCTGGTGAGGCTCGAAGGAATTGTCGGATGGATTTGAATCACGAAGATGGCGCATGAGGGCGTAAGCGAATGAGATCACCAACTGTCCCATATGTATTTTTTGTTGCATCGAGACATTGGCATACTTCTTGACCTTGATGGCCAGGTTCCTTGATTCATTGACCAGTTGGCCCCACAGCTTCCTGCCTTCCCACCAGCGCTCGTAGGCGGAGTTAGTGCGAAACACTATGAGCAATCCAAGAATCAAGCTGGCATAACCGACATTGGCTGCATCTTTTAGAAAGCGAGCCGGAAAAATGTTCTCGTAAAGCCAATAGACAACCGCCGTGTAACAGGCCATAAGAGCCAGGTACAACCAAACTCGTTTAAAGACTGGAATTCTATGAAAGCGGCTGAACGGGTGAAACCATTTTGAAATTGAGTAACTCAATTTGCTTCTCCACCTTAAGTTGAGGAAACAGCTCGCTTATGAGTTTTGCCAATTTATCGGCACAATCTGCCCTTCATCTAAACCGGAAAACTTAGACAAGCTGAAGAAATATGGGGATGCCGACCTATAAGGCTGTGATTGTACATCAAACCGGCCTGTGGTTGTCATTATAATTAATGAGTCTATATCTAAATTTTGATGATAGGCGCGGTTGAACTTAATCAAGGCTTCCCAAGAGATCTTTAGCCTCGATCAGATCCGGCATGGCGAAACCTTCGGTGAATGCACTATATACGGTGGCGAGCCGATCACGAGCCTCTTGCTTGCGCCCTTGCTGTTGCCAGAGGCGCGCCAGGCTGATCGTCGCGCGTAATTCTCTGCCTTTGCTTTGTTGCCGGCGAGCCGTCTCGATCGCTTTATGAAACCACTCTTCGGCGGCCGAGTGATCGCCATTAATCAAGAGAAGTTCACCATTAATCCGCTTAAGCTCGGCCTCGAGCGCCCGGTCATCCTGTTTTTCGACAAGCGGGATAGCTTCATCTAAGGCCTGCCGTGCTTTCTCAAGCTGACCGTCCTTCAGATAAGCGTCGGCCAGGA
>PSRH01000035.1 GCA_003175915.1 Candidatus Melainabacteria bacterium
CATGTTAGAAGACAGGCAGCCTGCACAATCTTGACAATATGATAGCACGAAGCGTGTTCTTGGAGCAGCGAAATCGTTAAATTTGAACTCTCGGAGAGGATTAGTTGAACGCCGATTTTTTCATTGTTGCCCTTCTTGGAATTCTGGGACTTTTGGCGCATGTAGCCCGAAAAAGACGATGGCTGGAAGGGCTATTGCGAGTTTTCATCTTCAGCACGTTTCTGGTCGAATACTTTGTCTATGCCAATCGCGGACCTGACCTGCTCTTCAATCCATGGGCTGCCAATATTCTTTTGGGCACCTGCATTGTCACGCTGCTTTTACTCTTTATTCCGATTCGCCGACTGTTTTCTGTGGTTTTCACTAGTATTGATCTAGTGCTCTCCGGGCAAATCCTCATCCCGCTACTGCCACTCTTTCGCAAGGTGACAACCTGGGCCGACTTCTGGGCCTCAAGGCGGATTTTTGTGCCCGCTTCCATTCCACATATGGTTGGTCTATTCATCTATATATCCACCGCTGCCTATCTTTTGGCTGCCACCGATCCCAACACATTTCAGATGCCGGCGATGCCCATACCATTGCCCTTGCCGATCAGCCAGTTGTTCTCGTATAACGGTCTGGGGCTGATTCTTCTCTCGTTTTGCGGGATCGGTATCTATGTCAGTCGCGCTCCGAAGGAGGCACTGACTCGACTCGGTTGGGTGAAACCGACCTGGCCGCAAGTCGGAATTGGGCTCGCTATTATTGTCTTTAGCTTCGTATATGACGCTTTGTGGGCGATCTACACCCATCAATTATCTGGACAAGATCTAGCCTCGAAGCTGTCTGCTTACAATGCCGGTACTTTCTCCACTCCGGGAGGGTTTGCACCGTCGGTGGTGCTGGCTCTGGCAACGGCGCTATGCGCAGGCATTGGCGAAGAAACGTTAGTGCGAGGTGCACTGCAGCCAGTTCTGGGAATCCTGCCGGCCGCCTTTTTGCACGGCATGCTGCATGGACAGTTTGCCCACGCGCCGATCTTCATTCTTCAAGTGGCGCTCTGGTCCACTTGCATCGGCATTGTGCGACGCTATACGAACACGACGACGACAATCATTGGCCATGCCGGCTTTAACTTCGTCACCACGTTTTTGTTTTCCTTCAATCCTTGAGTAAGCGATCCAAGCAGTCGGTCGCTTTGTTTAGTCCGCTCGAATCAAAATAGTCAACTACCGCCGTCTTTGCTGGGCTCTCAGCGCCGCCTCCAATGACAACGAGGGATCATCCACCGGCTCGGTGACATGACCGTGGAAATACAAGGCAGCCAGGCCCAGTCCACCGACACCAATTAGCAAAAGGGCTGTATACCAGAGGCTCTTTCCGCCCTGAAGGACATCCGGATCGGGCACCGACTCTTCCGGATGCTTTGGTTGGTAGCGCACTTTTATTGGTTTGTAGTGCGTGTGGGCAATTAGATCGCGAGTCGCTTCCAGCGCCTGACTGAGTGTCATAGCGGTACCGTCCTCCCTCACCTTTTGCAGGATCTCGCGGCTATCAGGTACCTCAATCTCCGGGTATTTAAAGGTGGCTCGCCGGACCCAGGACAAGCAGGGACCGCAATTTTTCTCGCCAATATATTCTTTCCCGTCAACGTTGTATGAATACTTGGCGTATGGAATGGCAATCGGCATGAAGCGGTTGAGCACAGGCATGGGTACGCTGCGATCCTCGATTTCAATCAGGTTCCCATCTATCGAAGGCCATCCTAGAGACTTGCTTTCGTCCATTTTTTCAAAGCCAAGTCCTAAGAGCGCTACTAGCCCAATGAATAAGACACAACCCAGAAAGATTTTTGCCATAGTATCCTCCTCAGGCCATAACCAGGGCAGCTTGGTATCGACAGAAAACCGAACAAAACTCGGGATGCCAATACTATGGGAGGTCACCATAGCATTGTTTAGTCTAGCACTTGGTGGAGATTGATCACCTCCCCATGCCTGTCGGACCTTTTGGGGATAGCCGGCTTTGCTATAATCACTTTTGAAAAACCGGCGGAGATTCTAAGCTGTCAAATATGCGACTGCGCCCCCTGGTTCTATCACTAATTTTGTGTTTTGCCCTTTCGCTATTGAGCAGTGCCCCCGTGCAGGCTCAATGGGGTTTTTCGTTGAGAAAGCCACTCTATCTCCTTAAGATCTCTCATGGAGCTGATCACTTCCAGACCAATAGTGAGGCGGAAGGCACTGAAAAATTGCGCCAGGAGTGGGACACCTGGATGCAAAAAGGCCGGATTGCTCTGGAGTTGCACTTGTATGGTCGTGGCGGTAATTTCTTTTCTGGGGCTTTCTTAATTGCCGAACTTCTTGACGATCCTGACCTTGAGCAAAAAACACTTGATACAGCTGAAAATCTCTATCTGTCGATCAAAGAAAAGGAGAAACAGAATCCTATCTCGGTTGTGCCGAGGGATTTTCTGATCGGTTTTGTTATCGCCTGCGCGATCATAATCTTATTTGTCGTCCAAGGTATTGAGTGGCTGCCCTGGCGCTTAGTAGTGGCAGTCGTACTGGTGGGTGTTATTGGGTTACTTGTTTACTCTCAAATAGACCGGCAGGACCAAATCAATCGCCTGGGCGAAGCCGTTACTCGCTTCAAAAAGAGCGTCGAAGATCGCCATCACCAAAGTGAAAGCCCATACAAAATGGGCAGTTGGGGTTACGAGATCAATTAATCCGGAAGCTGGCTATTTCTGATCTTCGGATGATTGTTTGCTTTCCGGATCATCTTTTGAGGCGGATTCCGTCTCCGATCCGGAAGAGTCCTTCTCTTTTGACTCAGTTCCTGATTCAGAAGGCGTATCGCTGCCATTTTTGCCGTTGCCATTGCGCTTAGTGCGCCTGCCTGGAGCGGGTAGAGCACGGATCGCTTCCAGGTTCAGTTGAATCGCTTTACCTACTAGCCGTTTCTCTGCCAATCCCAAAGCTTCTTGTTCTAAGTCATATTCTGATCGGTGAGGCTCCAGAATTCTAGCGATATCTTTGAAGGATAGCGTTTCCTTTTCCATCAATTCATGAGCCAGGCGATCTAACTTGTCTCGGTTTTTGCCGAGCAGCTCGCGAACGGTATTGAGGCAATCGTCCACGACTTTCTTTATTTCTAGTTCGAGCTCTCTAGTAGTGACTTCGGAAGCCCAAGTACCGTTATCGCCATATCCTCCATAAGCGGAATCCACGTTGAAAACAAATGAGCCCATGCCCCAATGACGAATCATCGAACGAGCGACACGAGCAACGTTCCTCAAGTCACTCGAAGGTCCAGAGCTAACGTACTCATTGATCATTTCTTCGGCAACGTAGCCGCCGAGAGAGACTTCGATGTCCGCTAGATACTCATCTTTCGCCTTTTTCCTGTAGTCTTCCTTATTGACACTCCAAAGATAGCCATTTGCTCCACCCCTGGGTACTACAGTCAAGACTTGAATGAGCTCCTTCCTTCTTCTGTGATAGCAGACGATGGCGTGACCGGCTTCATGATAAGCAACAGCCCTATATTCTTCGGCAAGAACTTGTCCGCTGAACGGGACGCCGAAAATGACTCGCTGAATTGCTTGAATTAAATCTGTTTGTGAAATGGAGTCCCGATTATCCCGAATTGCCAAAAGGCCGGCTTCATTGACGACATTCTCGATTTGCGCTCCGGCATTAAACACGGTCATTCTTGCAATATCTAAAATATTGACAGTACCGTCTAGTTTCACTTTCTTCATGTAATGCTTCAAAATGGCTTCGCGACCTTCCAAGTTCGGCAATGGAACATCAATGATTCGGTCGAATCTGCCTGGCCGTAAGAGGGCATCGTCGAGCAAACCTACATTATTAGTGGCGCCGATGGTGAGGACCTTATGTTTCCCGAAGCCATCCAACTCGCTGAGCAATTGGTTCAACGTTTTGTTTGAATCTTGAATAGCGCCGCCACCGCGATCCCAGCCACGGCGACCGCCAACCGCGTCGATCTCGTCAATAAATACTATGCAAGGTTTCCCACTTCGTCTAGCTTGTTCATAGACGGCGCGCACGCGGGTTGCACCAACACCGGCCCACATCGACTGGAAATCGCCACCGCTTAGTGCGTAGAATGGCACGCCGGCTTCATTGGCGATGGCTTTTGCGAGCATAGTCTTTCCAGTTCCCGGAGGTCCGACGAGCAGTACCCCCTTTGGCGCTTTTAATCCACTAGCAAAGACCTTTTCGGCATTTTTTAGTAAAGCCACTACTTCTGCCGCTTCGGCTCTGGCGCTGTCGATACCTTTAACGTCGTCGAGTGTTACATCCAAGTCAGGTACTTTCGATAGATTCATGCCACCGGTGTTTAACTTGTGGCCCGCCGTTACAGCAATCCGTTCCGCAGCTTCTTCTAGATCTATTTCCTCAACACTTTTGCCACCATGGCGAACAGCGATTATGGCTGCTTCATTCACGCAAGCGGCTATATCTGCTCCAGAGAAATTGACTGACAACTTTGCCAGTTTTTCTAGATCGGGCTCAGAGGCTAACTTAATGTTTTTCAGATATTGTTTGAAGATCAGCTTGCGGGCTTCGAAGTCCGGTACTCCAATGTATGCTTTTCGATCGAACCGGCCAGAGCGCATGAAAGCCGGATCGAGATTTTGTTCCATATTGGTGGCGCCGATGGTTATGACGTTGCTTCGGCCTAGTCCATCCAACTCGACCAGTAATTGATTCAAAGCGTTGGTGCGGTTGGAGCCCGTATCTGTTACGGTCCCACTTATGCTGTCTATTTCGTCGATGAAGACGATTGCTGCCGGATTCTTCCTTGCTTGCACATACAGTCCCCGAATCCGTTCTGCGCCATCGCCAACTCCCTGCAAGTAACTGCCGGACAGACCGAAGAAGGGAACTCCAGCTTCATTGGCAACCGCTTTAGCAAGCATAGTCTTGCCGACGCCCGGAGGACCTATAAGTAGCAGGCCTTTGGGAATTTTTGCTCCGATACGACGCAGTTCATCACCGTGCTGAAGGAAATCAACAATCTCAAGTACGTCCTGCTTGACGTCGTCGATGCCAACGACATCTTTTAACCGGATTTGCGTATCGTGGTTAGCAATACTCAGACCGGAGCCGACGAGGGTGCGTTCGAGTCCAACGGAAACGCGTTCCAGGGCTTGAATAGCCATTTCTGTAGTGACTTTCCCAGGATTGCCGGGTCGATTGGCAATCAAAGCTGCTTCGTTAACGACATTAGCGATTTCCGCAGGTGAGTAATTTGCTGTGAGCATAACCAGCTCATCCAGATCAACATATCGTTCGCCGTCGTGAAGTGGATTCTTTTCGCCGCCGTTGCCGATCTTTCCTTCGGGAGGTAGATCGCACACTACTTTTTTCAAATAATATCGGAAGAGTTGCCTGCGGTCCTCTGGAGTAGGCGATTCAAAATATATGCGCCTGTCCATGCGGCCTGGACGCATAAGCGCTGGGTCGAGAATGGCATCGTTATTGGTGGCGCCAATCACCATCATATTGGAGCCGTAGAAACCATCCATTTCGGTTAACAAGGTATTCAACGTCATGTTCATGTCCGAAACGGCACCAAATCCGCGATCGCTGGTGCGGCGGGCGCCCATTGAATCGATTTCGTCTATGAATAAGATTGATTTCTCGAAACGTCTTAGCTTTGCGAACATAGTCTTGAGCTTGAACACGCCCAGACCGAAAATCAGACCACTAATGTTGCCCCCTTCGACCACGAAGAAGGGGACGCCAACTTCGTTGGCGATGGCACGAGCGAAAAGAGTCTTGCCAACACCAGGCGGTCCGATGAAGAGCATGCCCTTCGGTACCTCCGCGCCAGATGCTTCATATTTTTTTGGATTGGCCATCATGTCGATTACTTCGCGTATTTCGACTTTGGCTCTCTCGTTGCCGACTAACTCTTCCAGCCTAGTCGGGGCCTTCGGATTGATCGGAGGTTTCTTATAAAGGAAAGGAAAGAATCTTTTCGAAAAACTCTTGGGTGCCTTGGAGTCAGCCCGAGGAGGCAGCGGAAAGATAATCGATATCAGGACATAGAACTGAATTAGTAGGATAAGAGCCCCGAAAATGGCAGCCGCCACGACGGACACCACCGAATATTTCAGTAGCGCCGGGAATGACGTGAACGGGTTCCAATAGGTGGATGTGATCAGCAGTGTCAGAATCCACAGTATCAAAAGCGTCCATCGGGCCCAAGTTTTCATTCAGCGTTCCCTCGCTAGTTCCTTGCATCAAGTGGAAAGTCGACTATA
>PSRH01000095.1 GCA_003175915.1 Candidatus Melainabacteria bacterium
CTGCCATAAATCTGGATAGCCAACTCACTCAATTGCTTTTGTTTCAGGTCAATGGCCAGGAGCAAGCCGTCGGCGCCGATACCGAATCGTCGGCTGCAAAGACGCTGAGCTAGAGTAGGCAAGACTTCTTGCCAGTGCTGCAAAAGCGTTTCAGTGGCCGCTTGTGCCAAAAGGCTCTGGGCGTCGATGACGATGAAATCATTTCCCAACGCTTGCATCTTCGCAAACGGCAAAATTATTGAGTCCTGGCTAATCAAAGCGAAACTTACCGAATGAAGCGATCGAGGCGTTGGAGCGCGAGCCCGCCAGAATTATAACTGTTCAGGCTTGACATGGTAGGGCGAAACGCCAGCTTGCGAGCCATTCTTGCTTGAGGAATGGTTAGATTGATTAAATTTTTGGAAAAATCGCTTACTTACTGCGAGGCCATACGTCTCCGCGGGTATTAAAGACATGTCTGAGACTATCAAGGACAGCAATATTTTGAGGCATGCGTCGATGCCAAAAGAAAGTTTGTCTCAGTAAGGCTTGAGTTTTCAGCGGTCATAGAATCATGTTTCATCAGTCGTATCAACAACTGTCCTTCCATCAGCAAATCATTGCTCTTAACCAGACTTATCCTTGCCCGCGCTGCAGCTCCGGTATGCTCGAGCTTTACGGACACACCGAGACATTTAAATGCAATGGCTGTCAGAGAACCTTCGTGCCGTTGTGCGGCGCTCGCCTGTTGCATCCGGCTACGCGCATGGGTTCCAAAATTGCTCCGACTTTCTGGTGGGACGGTCTGCGCTGGCACTGGGCCGGCATCACCGCCACGAGCAAACAAATTGTCGCGATATTGGCTTTAGCGATTGCACCGATCGTGCTTACCAATCTGGCATTGACCATGAACCTCTGGAAAGATCGGCCGGAATGGTGCACCCCGATATTACTTTCCGTAGTGGTTGCCCTGATCATGGTGCAAATGATTTACTTAATCTGTTGGGATTTTGACTCTATGTCAAGAGGAAAGCCACGACAGTGAGCTAAAGTAATGATTTGGCAGAAGTAGAAGCGCACCCTGATAGCGATTCGCCCTCTTTTAGCGATCATATTCCTGTGATGTTGGATAGTGCCGTAGCACTGCTCAATGTCCGGCCCGGATTAACCTATGTCGATGCCACAGCCGGTGGTGGTAGCCACCTCAAGAAAATTCTTGATAAGCAAAAGGGAAGCGGGCTGGCAATCGGAGTCGATAAGGACACTGGTGCAATTGAGAAGCTCAAAACCAGGCTGAAGGGCGAGAAGGTCGAACTGGTGCAGGCTGATTTTGCCGAACTTAAGGAGATCCTGCCGCGCTTTGGAGTCAGCACCATAACCGGTGGCATACTGGCCGATCTTGGTGTGTCATCAATGCAGGTCGATGACCCTGCCCGTGGTTTCAGTTTTAATAAAGACGGGCCGCTTGACATGCGCATGAATGATAGGCAAGAACTGTCTGCCGCTCAGCTCGTCAATCAATTGCCGCAAGACGAACTGGCCAATCTCATCTTCGAATATGGTGAAGAAAAAAATAGTCGCGCCATAGCGCGGGCTATCGTGGCTGCTCGTCCACTAAATCGGACAAGTGAGCTGGCTGAGATTGTTTGCCGAGCTGCCAAAGGCAGAGGGATTAGACAGAGCAAAAGAAGTTCACGCACTGGAAAAGTTAATGCAATTCATCCGGCGACAAGAACTTTTCAGGCTTTGCGCATAGCAGTTAATTCTGAGCTTGAGAGCCTGGAGCTGCTCTTAGAGCAGTCCCGGTCGCTTTTAGCTCCCGGAGCTAGACTGGTGGTGATTACCTTTCACAGCCTGGAAGATCGTTTGGTTAAGCAATTTTTCAGAAGAATGGCGAGCCATTGCGTGTGCCCGCCGAGACAGCCAGTTTGCACGTGTGACAAGAAACCTGAGTTTCTGATAATTACCCGTAAGCCCCTTGTTGCCGAGGAAAAAGAAGTGCTTGCCAATGTACGTAGTCGTAGTGCTAAACTACGTGCTGGAGAAAAATTGCCCTGAGCAGCCGATCGATGGCCAAGGGTGTATGGAAAGTATATGGCACGCGCACTAACCAAACGCGAATTGAGTGAAGAGATCCTCTTCGGCCCACGACGCCCTTCTTTTAGAGATGTGGTGTATGGGCAGTCGTATATTGGCGGCAATAAGAGTCTGGTGAGATTCTCCGACGCTGTCGCTCCCCATCTGGTACCACTGCCGGTTACGGAGCGTTCGACGCGCAAGGCTCCGCTGGTGGTGCAAATCAACCGGTTTCTGCAGTTGGCGCTCGTAGTCTTTTGCGCTCTGGCTGTGACCGGTTACGGTCTCGATGTAGCTGTGTCGAACGACGTGATTAAACAGCAAGAACAAGCCCGCCGGCTGAGCGAGCAAAACTCAGAGCTATCCGCTCAACTTCTAAAAGCTATATCTTTCCAGGGCATACAGGAAAACGCTCTGGGACGCGTGGGCCTGCGAGTGCCCGAGCAAGTGATGATTGTTAAGGAAGTCCAGCCGGTGAAAGTACCGTCCTTCCGTTCGACTAGGCATTATCTGCCCCTTATGTCTGGATATTGAGGCCACATACAATCGGGCCTAAAGGGACATTCGGTCTTGCAAACAAGGGAACAGAACCGCTCAAGCTTTCGCAGTCGTCATTTGCGCAAGCCCCGTTCGCCGCTCTGGCGTCTGAGAGTCTGGCAATTTATTTTGAGCCTCTTGTTCCTGACAGTGTGTGGGCGGCTTTACTATCTGCAAATTATTAAGGGCCATGAGCTGAGCCGAAAAGCGATGGTGCAAAGGCAGCAGAATAATCTTTTGATTCACAGAGGAGCGATAACCGATCGGCATGGATTGCCCCTGGCGGTCGATACGACCCGCTATGACGTTTACGTTCATCCCGATCTGCTCAAAACCAATCCGACCGATGCAGCCGATGTATTGGCCAAAATCTGTCATGGAGACGCCCAGAAGTTATACAAACTACTCAACGCCGGCTTTCCAGTTGTGACGGTGGCCCGCCATCTGGAACGAGACGCTGTTGAAGATTTGCAAGCGCTAAACTGGGCCGGTCTCGATATTGTGCCAAGACCATTCAGGCATTATCCGGAAGGACATCTGGCTGCCCATCTTCTCGGCTACGTCAATATGGACACGCACGGGCAGGGCGGCGTCGAACAGGCTCAAGAAACGCTTTTGAAGGACACCGGAGCTGTGCTTAAGCCTCAATTGGACGGACATGGGCGCACCATTCCTCTGGCAAAAGTGTCGCCCACCTGGGACATCACTCCGCCGCTTGGACAACACGTCGAATTGACGATCGACAATTACCTTCAACATCTGGCTGAAAAGGAACTGGTGGCAATGGCCAGGCATTCCCATGCGCTTAAGGGATCGGCGATCATTACTGACCCGACTAACGGCGAGATACTTGCCTGGGCCAATTATCCCGAATATGACCCTAACGAATATTCGAAGTATGCCTTTGAAGTAACGAAAAACTGGTCCATGGTTGACGTCTATCAACCGGGCTCGACGTTCAAGATTTTGACCGTCTCTTCTGCTCTGGACTTGGGCACTGTCAAACCGAACAGCACATTCTATGACGGTGGTAGCCTGAAGGTCGGCAACCGCACCGTCCATAATCATGACGGTGGGCACGGTGTCATCGATTTGCTGCATCTCTTCATTCACTCAAGCAACGTTGGTGCTGCCCAGGTAGCCATGACCATGACGCCCAAACAGTTCCACAATAAACTGAAAGACTTTGGCATTGGCTCACCAACAGGAGTGGAGCTACCCGGAGAATCGGCCGGACTCTTACTCAATGAAAAATACTGGCGGCCAATTGACCTTGCCACCACTGGTTTTGGACAGGGGGCAATGGCGGTCACACCGCTGCAGCTGGTGGCATCTGTAGGGGCGATCGCTAATGACGGCGTCTGGGTGCAGCCGCATATTATCCGGAGAATTTACGATCCGCGAACCGGGGTCACCGAAAAGTGGACCGAGCCGACTAAACGGACGGCGGTATCACCAGCAACGGCGCAGCTGGTCCGCAAATTGCTCGCCGAAAATATCGACTCAGGCACGCAAGTGGCTGGCAAAGTACCCGGCTACAGAGTGGCCGGCAAAACCGGTACGGCCCAGAAGGTTTTGCAGGGACGGCGTGGTTATATAGCTGGACAAACGGTTGCCTCCTTCATCGGCTTTTTGCCGGCGGACAATCCGCAATTGCTCTGCTTAGTTGTGGTCGACAGCCCGCAGACTGACGGGCGTTGGGGCAACACTATTGCTGGCCCGGTCTTTAACGCCATCGCTATCGAAGCTGCCCGCTATTTGGGTATCTCTCCGGCGCAAAGCATTAAGGTGGCTAAGGGCGACGGTAAGGCAAAGAAGGCCAACAATATGGATTTGCCGCCGTCGATCAAATATGTCCGAGAAACCGGTGCGGCCGCCAAATCACCGGCAGGTTAAATTTCATTTTGGCTCAACATTCAATTAGACGGCGACGTGGCACCATCAGGCGTTGAATCGGATTGGTCTGCCGGCATATGCGTACTTTGCCAGGTGGTTTGATCCGAGAAGCGAATCTGGAGGACCCTGAGGAGCATACGCTTAGCTTGAGGCGGAATGCCTTCTCTGCGCAATCTTTCCTGAGCACTCTCGCCTGGCGGTACGATGTGCGTATCCGATGCCTGATAGTTTCGCTTGTGTTCACCTTGATCGTCTTCAAGGCGAAAGCGAAACTTGACAGCTTCCACCGTCTTCGCTGATTCGTTTCTGTAGTCGAGATAGACACGAATGGCCACGGGGGCCCGAAAGGGGTCGATTTCCAAGTCTGCCCGGACTGATTTGACGAAAATCGGGCAACCCGGTTCTTCAAGGGCTTGCGCATCGATTGATTGAACTTTTATCTCGTTTTGAGCGTTGCCAGGAAGTGCGGACTGATTAAAGGCGGCGAAAATGAGGAAGACCGAGAGGCAACGACCGACAATGAAAGCCAAATACTCCAGGTTTGCTGTTTTTCTTGCTGTTGGTTTCGCTCTTTTCATTTTGGCTCTATACGCTCATGCATCGTATGATGGCGGGCGAGAATTTACTCTGACAATCTTACATTCCAACGATTTGCACGCACATGACGAGTCCTTCATGGAACGGGGCCGGTCGGTAGGCGGCATGGCCCGCATTGCTCACCTGATCAAGGCGATTAAACAAAGTCACAAGAACGCTATTGCCATTGATGCCGGCGACTTTTTTCAAGGGACGACGCTCTTCCAAAAATATGGCGGAGAGGTAGAGATAAGTGCTCTCAATCAATCCGGCTACGACATCGTTACTCTGGGCAACCACGAATTCGACAATGGTCCTGATGAACTGGCCAAAAGCCTCAAGGAAGCGAAGTTCACCACCATATCTTGCAATATCGACTTTTCGAAGGTGCCCGAATTGGAAGCGCTGGTGAAACCGTCGGTGGTCAGAGAAATAGGCGGGGAGAAGATTGCCTTCATCGGTGCCGTGACGCCGGAGTTAGAGCATGTCTCCTTAAGGACAGCGCCGGCCCATATCAAGGTCGAGGGCGAGAAGTGGATGCAGCCAATCAAAGCTGAAGTCGAGCGCTACAAGCATGAGGGCATTAATAAGATTATTCTGGTCACGCACTGCGGTGTGGAGCTGGATAAAGAGTTGGCTCAATCCTTAAGCGATGTGGACGCAATCGTTGGCGGGCATAGCCACACTCGCCTGGATCAGCCTGTCTGGGTAAAGCATTCAGACGGATCTAAGACCATTATTGTGCAAACAGGTTGCTACGGCAGGACTCTCGGTGACCTTGACCTCGCGTTCAATAAAAAGGGTGAGTTGCTCGAACCTGACACAGACTACCATCTGATCAATATCAGCGATCGGATTCAAGAGGACCCGGCGTTGGCGGCATACATTAAAGAGAAAGCCGCCCCGTTGTTAGCGCTGCGCCAAGAGATTGTTGGTTTTTCCGAAAGCGAATTCGACAATCGCTTCAACGGCACACCGTGGGATTCGCCAATAGGGGATTTGCTCTGCGACGCTCTGATTGAAGAAGGAGCCTCTTACGGGGCTACAATCGCCTTTCAAAATAGAGGTGGAATCAGAGCGCGCATCGAAAAGGGCCCGGTGAGCGAGGAGAAAATCCGCGAGCTCCTACCTTTCGAAAATCATGTCATCCTTGCCACTATAGACGGTGAGCATCTGCGTTCTATTCTTGAGCACAGCGTCGACGGCATGTTGGGTGGGCATTTTCTCGACGTGCGCGGCCTCAAATTCGGTTATGACCCGAACAAGCCGCCGGGACATCGCCTGGTGTTTGTTCTGGCCGCTGCTGAAAAGGGAGAGTGGCGCCCGATCAAGCCTGATGGTGCTTACAAAATCGTGGTGAATGATTACACGTTTAAAGGTGGAGAAGGCTATCAATGGTCCGGCACCAGCGACGTCGTCAGGCTGCCTGACTTGCTCTCGGACGCTTTTCATAAGTACCTGATCAAGCACAAGACCATAAGAGCACAACTTCCCAACAGAATTGTTCCCGTCACGAGTGGGCTAGCGGAGTTCGTCGGAAAGTCGCAACCGAAGTTGGTAATTCATTTACCATCACCATCAACAAAAGTTATTTTGCAATATGGCGAGGACCTCGGTGTCGAGCCATTCTCGAAAGAAACGATCAGCCGGCCCGTACCGCTTACCGGATTGGCTCAGCCAGTCATACTCGAATCAAAGCGCGCCGCAAGGCGCCAATCAACCGAGCTGACGGTTGATACCAAATCGCCAGGTCAATCCCGTAAATACCTTAATTTGGTCGTTATTTGCAAGCAGTCAAAATCTGCTTCGCTCAAGGATTTCGCAGTCAGTTACCCATTGGCAAATCAGGCTTTGCTTCCATTCCTCAAGGAAAAGGAAGGTCAAGCAGCCAGTACTTATTAACTGGGGGTAAACCCCCATCGGAGCGATCGATTAAGTGCTTTACATCTGACCTAGTCCAGGCTATAATTTGCCCTCTCTCTCAAATGCGATCAAGTCTCCGGAAACATTCGTTTTAGACAAATGACGAAATCCGAAAGGCGCGATCATTGGCCTTGCTCGCCACCTGCCGTGCGGCTGTAGATGGCGCTGCATAGCCGTCTCTTTGTTGTCTCGTCACCCGGGGGATGCGAGTCGACAGCGTTTGCGCTCGTCGGCCGGATTGTCATCGCTACTTGAGGTACTAATCATGCAAATCCTTAATCGACCGGAAGTTGATAGCACCAGTGATTCGTTTACGAGCCAAGAGAACGTAGAGGAGTTGCTGGACAAGCGAGAGAAGAAAATTGGCGGCTTCGAGGCCAGTAAGGCCGCCCCGCTGAGAGAGCCTTCACTATATATTTCGCTGATACTTATTTTCGCTTTTGCGCTGGGTACTTTTTCCACGACGCCCTTGCTGTTCTGGTCAGTGTTTTTGTCTATGTCAGGCCTGGCTGTTCTCTCCCATTTTCTGGCAGAGCGCGTTATTTTTTCGACGAAGGAAAACGATTTCAATCTTCCTAAGCCTTACGAAGGGGCTTTTTTGATTACGTTTGGAGCAATTGTTCCGGCGCTCAGTGTACTGGCATTCGTTGCTCTCTCAATCGTTTTATCCGGCTATCTACACATAAACTGGTACACTGAGGTAGCAAGGGTTGCCCTTTTGGTACTCGTACCGACGCTCAATTTTGCCGTATGGTCTTCAGTGAAGAAACGCTATTTACTTCGACCGCGATTGGTTGGATTCATGAACGGTCTGGCCCTGGGGCTTTCGTCAGCGTGGACAATCATCTGCCTCAAGTGCATTCTCTTTTCACAAGCCTCGCCCTATTTTGATCTGGCTTGGCCTTTCATTTTGATCGCCTCGCCATTCTCGCTGGTGGCAGCTGCCGCTCTTGCCTTCGATTTGTGGAGGCGGACTGAAAACAATATTGGCCGAATCGCTTCTACCTTTTCAATTATTGGCGTGCTGCTTTCATTTCTTTTTGTTTTTGGACCGGTGGTCAGGCCCATGTTCATTCAGTCCGTTATGCAACAAGCTGCAAGCGGCAAGCCTGATGCGCAAACCAGAGCTCTTTCGTTTTTGAGGTCGATTGGTGCTGGTGAGGAACTGACAGCCGATCGGGACTCTGGCAATGACCTCTGGTCATTGGGACGATTGTTCATTCCCGTGGCTGATTCGGATCTCTATTTCAAGCTGACCGGTCGTGTCGATCAGAATACTGACCTTTCGCCGGATCAGTTACTGGCCGGCACAGTGGTCGGTCCGCGTATTCCAGG
>PSRH01000230.1 GCA_003175915.1 Candidatus Melainabacteria bacterium
ATTGGCCAAGATCAACAGACGGGAATTGAAGCGACTTCCGCTTCAATCGTTGGGCAATGATTAACTATAAATGGATCATTGCCTATCGTTTAGCCCTGCCCTGACATTGCCTTTAACCAGCGCAAGATAGTCGGAAAGGCAGCTGCCCACAAGAGGCAGGCCAGAATCACTACGCCAACGGCTGCCAGGCTGAGACCAAAGTAAACGCTCTGAGGTTGATAGTCGAATTGAATCAGGTGCCCTCCTTTAGGTACATATACTGCTCTGAAAATACCATTGGCCCGATAAATGGGAGCTTCTACGCTATCGATGTGGGCGGTCCAGCCCGGATAGTACTGGTCGGAAAGTATTAGGAAACTTGTTTTAGCCAAGTTCGCCGATATAGATATGTGTTCCGGCATGTCATGCAAAAATACTGGTTCCTGTGGCTTTTGCTCAGTGGCTACAACTGGATAAAGAGAACCTTGTTGGGTGAATACAGGTTCTTCTTTCTCGGTTGTTTTTGATGCGGGTTGTGATTCAACCGGATTCTCCTTAGGTGGCATGAAGACGGAATATGACTGGTTATCTTCGGGTAATGGCTCGATGCGGGCTGAATTCTTGGGGTCAAAACCAGAACCATCTGGGTCCTTGATGATCTCTAAGGCTGTCTCGTGCGATGTCCAACGCCAATTTTGACAAATGAAGGCCCGCGCTAGCGAGTCCTTTACACGATAGAACCGCAGGTTCATTGAAGGAACCTCTGCGCGTAAGTCAAAATGCTGAGGAGCATATTTTGGTACAGCTCCATCATAAGCTTCAATCTGGGAACACACCCAAGTCGTTGCTGTACAGCGGCAAAAGCTCCAGAGCATCAAACCCTTGTCGTCTTCCGTCTGATCTGGTGTGTGTTTCTTTCCAGGTAAGGCATAGTCAAGGACATGGTCTATGTAAGCCAGAAAGTCCTTCTTCTCCGCGGCTTCGTAACCGTAAGCGGTTCGCTGTAACCAGTCGATATTTATGTTCGGAAGAAGTAGATCGTGAATGTACTGATAGTAATTGCGACTAGGTGTGCTCGCATTGCCTGGGAATCCTTGAGGTGGCGCTTTAAGTGGGTCGAAATAGGCTAAGAACAAGCGTTGTTGGCTCAGGTTTTCACTCTTATCTTTCAATGTTTCCAGCTTAGAAAGCAAGTATGGTTGATTGTCGTAATAGTTCCGGCCGACCATGCCAACCCGATAGTAATAAGCCGGGAAAAGAAGACTGCCGATCAACAAAGCAATCAAAATGACGCTGGCAGTTTTTTCCTTCAACCAATTTTTTGGCAGCAAAAATGCAATTGCACAAACAATCAACCCCAGGAAAGAGCCTCTCAACATAGCCTGGCCCAAAAGCAATTGGGCGCCCGGTAGCCCTGTCAGATCCCCGAGAGGAATCGCCTTGCGCAAAACACCGGCCATGGCCAGGGCAGTTCCAGCTGTCAAAGAGGAAACCCATAGAAGGGTGGTCAGTCCAAGAATTTTGGGGGAAAGTTTTCCATTATATAAACACCACGTGCCTCTGGCCGCGGCAAGCGCAATGCATAGAATTGGAAAGATAATTAGCTTTATCGGGTATCTGAATATACTCGCATAGGGAATGAGAGCAATTAGCTTAGGCACCAGAGGTAGACTTTGCCCGGCCGCCATGATCAAACTGGCAAAGAGTACAAGGGCAATCCATTTCCGAGCACGCCAACTACTATCGCAGAACCCCAACATTGCCAGGGTTATTGCCACCGGACCAACTAGAGCTGAGGCAAGAAAGGGTATGTAGTCTTTACGGCTGGCTACCGTATTCAGGTAAGGTGCACCAATTATGTTTAAGTCCCCAAGCGGTTGAGCAAATACCATCGATAACAAGTCATACCAGTTGGCGCTCCAGAGAAATACATAGTCTGTGTCCATACCATGAGCTCGGGGTGATACGAAAAACCACTCAGCTGTGGGTAGAACAACAGGCATCGCCAGCAGTGCCCCAATAGAGAGCGCCAAACATTGCCAAACGATATGATTGTGCTTCTCCTCAGGCGCAGCCTGTTTGTCGCGGTCTAGCCACTGCCAGAGTAAGGAGAATCCTAATAAGCCAAGTGCCGGCGCTCCCACTTCTGCTCTGCCGGCCGCGACGATAAGAAAGCTAGTTATTCCGGCAAGAACAACCAAAAGGTACAGCTTGCGACGGCTCTGGCAAAAGTAAATTGAACGGAGGGCCCATAGGCTGATCGGCAACCAGGCGGCGGTGAAGATCAAAGTGTGGTTTGTTGTCAGGGACATCATGTAGCCTGAAAAGGCGACGATCGCCCCTGCTACAAAAGCCGGTACGACTCCCCAGCCAAGTGAACAAACAAGCAGATATGCACCTAGCCCGGCGATCAGTTGGTGGGCAACCATAAGGCAGGCAAGCGCCTGTCCCCAGGACATCAGGGCAAACAATAAATTAGGTGGATAAAAGATCCCAGGCGATGGTACAGCAGCTTGAGACATGCCGCAATGCAAGTAGGGATTCCAGAGGGGCAAACGAAACTCGCGGAAGGCGCTGCCTAGGAAGCGCTCCAGCGGCTCGAAGTACAGCTGGTGATCGGAAATGTAGAACTGTTCCGCCAGGACTAAAGTCGGCGCATAGTAGCTGAGTAGCAAGCCCAAACAAGTGGCGACAAATAGAACGAGCGGATTGGATCGTTGTAAATGCTCGATTACGCTCGGCTTTTTCACACTCTGTAGGGCAGGCGCTTCCGCCGTTACCTTTCCTTGCCCTTAACCTCTCACGGCGTAATGGGCTGAACGATGGGTTGAATTGGCTTGTATGGCTGAGATCCAGGAGTGTACCGATCCGACATCGGTAGGAGTGGGCGCATTGAATTGTGAGCGAAGTTCATAACAGGGTTAACCACGATCGTGCCTGTCGATATTATTGCCAAGACGCAGAATCCAAGCGCAACTATGGGACCGCCCTGCGAGCTGCCCACGTACCGGCGGTGGTCTGGTAAGGCGGCTACCACTTCCGAAGGTTCGCGCACGATCATTTTAATGACAACGCGCGTGTAGTAGTAGATTGCCGGTACCGTAGTGAATAAGGCGATCGCCACCAAAATCCAGCCAACCGGAGCATCGGCGATGGTAAGCGGAATGGTCAAGCCGGCACCGAAAATGAAGACTTTGGCAAAGAATCCAGCCGGCGGGATTGGTAGTCCAGCCAGATTGAGCAAGCAAATTGAGAGCATGATGGCAAGGAATGGCCGCTTGCGGACAAGCCCGGAGAAATCGTCGATTTTGTCGCTGCCTGTTTCGTTGGTAAATAAAATTGCTCCGGCGAACGCTCCCAGGTTCATGGCCCCGTAAACCACTATGTAGAAGAGTACCGCCGACAGCCCTACTTCAGAAGACGACACCAGGCCGATTAGTATGTAGCCTACATGGGCGATGGAGGAATAGGCGAGCATTCGCTTGAAGGAAGTCTGAGCAAGCGCAATGAAATTGCCAGCGATCATTGAGAGGGCAGCCATGACGCCGACGATCACACCCCAATCCCCAATAGCCTTATCGAAGACTATCGTGAGAAGCCTGAGCGCAATGACGAAACCGCCTGCTTTAGAACCAATAGAAAGAAAGGCGGTGACTGGTGTTGGTGCACCTTCGTAGACGTCCGGCGTCCACATGTGGAAGGGCACCGCCGACAACTTAAAGCCGACTGCGCTCAATATAAGAACAAGCAGAAACATTTTTACCAGCGACGTCGGCGGTAAAGTCAGGTAAGACATTTGTTCCCTGATTACGTCGAAGTTGGTTGAACCGGTCAAGCCATAGAGAAATGAAAGACCGTATAGCAAGGTGGCGGTGGTGGCCGCTGTCGACAGTAAGTATTTAAGGGCCGCCTCACTAGATTTTTGATCTCGTTTTTCGAAACCAGACAATATGACACAACATATACTTAGTGTTTCCAATCCGATGAAGAGCATAATCAAGTCTGTGGAACCGGCAAGCAACATAACCGCCAATACGGCAGTAAGCAATATTGCGTAAAACTCTCCGGCATTGTCTCGGAAATGGTACTCATAACCTGAGGTCATCAAGACGACGATCAAGCCGACCGCGCAGGCAATCATGCCGAACGCTACGGTGAGGCGATCGACGGTGAATACCCCGCCGAACAACGCCACTTTCGGTGCCGAAAATTCAAGTGACAGCGTGTAGAATGCCAATCCCAGGGCGATGCAGCAGATTATTGGAGTGACGCTTTTCTGTTTGGGAACGAATAAGTTCCAAAGGCAAGCTATTACAATTGCTACAACTACTTGCATCTCCGGCAAAAGCAGCTTGAGAGCTAAGTTGTAGTCTTCGATGCCGTTCATCCTATGCTGCCGTTCCTTTCCAAGTTTCCAGGCTTAGTAATCTCAACCAGCTTCTTACTTTAAGCATGCTAATTCTACCGGGGCGGGATAGTCCCGCTCTCGAATGTCGCTTAAAACAATTTATAAACGAACAACGAAAGTTTCCGCTAGCTCTGAAACTCGGCGAGGAGTCGGTCAAAGCGATGTCCTTCTCAATCACATGGCTAAACTAGCGGCGCGCCGGCGGTGCGCCCGCTTAGGAAGCTGGTGCAGCGGAAACGAAGGAGCAACAACTGATGACGCAGGGGAGCCCTTAATATATGATAACTACATGAGGGAAAGAGATTGACCAATTGCGATTTGGCTTCCAAGCCGGTGACCAATCCTTCGAAAACACAGAAAACCGCCATTCTAGCTCTTGAAGACGGCAGATGTTTCAGTGGTGTGGGTTTTGGCGCAGAGGGTACGGCTGTTGGAGAGCTCGTCTTCAATACGAGCATATTTGGCTACCAGGAAATACTGACCGATCCAAGCTACGCCGGGCAAATAATCACCCTCACCTATCCGGAAATCGGCAATTATGGCACCAACGACGAAGATGTCGAGTCTAAGAAGGTGCATGCCCGCGGGCTGGTCGTCAAGCATCTGAGCCGTAACTACAGCTCCTGGCGCGGCAAAAACTCCCTGCATGAGTTTCTTGTTGGTCACAACGTCGTAGGCGTGGCTGACGTCGACACGCGGGCAATCACTCGCCACATAAGAGATAAGGGTGCCATGCGCTGTGCCATTTCTTGTGACCGCTATTCGGAAGCAGAATTGGTCGAGCTGGCCAACAATTCGGCGAAGATGCTGGGCGCTGACTTTACCGCCGAGGTAACCACACCGACTCCATACAGAACAGGGGAAGGCAAGTATACAGTGGCTGTTCTGGATTACGGCATCAAGTCAAACATCCTCAACCAGCTGAAAAAGCACGATTTGCGCCTGGATGTCTATCCCTCCTTCACCAAAGCAAAAGAGATTCTTGCCAAAAAGCCTGATGGCATTTTCCTTTCCAACGGTCCGGGCGACCCGGCTGCTTGCCAGGACATCATCGTCGAGCTGAAAGAACTGATGGCCTCCGATCTACCTATATTTGGTATTTGTCTTGGGCATCAACTGCTTGCCATAGCCCTGGGAGCGAAGACGTACAAATTGAAGTTCGGACATAGGGGCGGCAATCAACCGGTCAAGGATATGCTTACCGGCAAAGTCGAAATCACCTGCCAGAACCACGGCTTTGCGGTTGACGCCGCCAGCATGCCCGATTCGATGGCACTCACCCATATCAACCTCAACGACAATAGCGTTGAGGGCTTTACCCACCGGGCCCTGCCGATATTTGGCGTGCAATATCACCCAGAGGCCAGCCCCGGCCCGCATGATTCAAACTACTTATTTCAACGCTTCTTTGATTGGATTCAGGCAAGTAAAGTCAAGTGAGAATAATCATTGTATAAGCTAGCAATCTTCGATTTCGACGGAACGCTGGTAGATTCTGCACCCGGCATAATCCATGTAATGAAGCAGGTTGCTGACGAATACCGCTTGTCTCAAGAGATTCTGGAAGAATGGCAGCACCTGGTGGGTGTGCCTTTAGAACGGCAAATGGAAGTGATTTTCCCCAATCACGACGACGAGTTTCGCAAGGTGGTCACGAAGCGCTACCGCTCCATCTACGATAAACAGGCAGTTGAGATTTGTCCGCCTTTTCCAGGCTTGTGGACTACCCTCGATGGTCTTCGCGCTTCCGGGGTGCGTGCCTCGATTGTTAGTTCCAAACGCAAACATCTGGTTGATCTAGTAATCAATCACCATGGATTGGCAAACTATTTTAGTTTGGTTATCGGTGCTCAAGAAGTGGAGAATCACAAACCTCATCCTGAGGCTGTGCATATAAATCTCAAACACCACTCATTGAAGACAGAGGAAGTAGTTGTTATAGGTGATAGCATCTACGATCTGGATATGGCTCGTAATGCAGGAGTGGTATCGATCGGCGTCACGACCGGAATTCACGGCAAGGATATTTTGAAGACAGCCCAGCCCAAGTGGATTGTCGATCGCCTTGAAGACGTTCTTCCCATAATTCTCGACGGCAGAATGAACGTAGCTTGATTGCATGAAAAATTGAGCTTAGGGACGTCTATTTTAGGTGGAGAAGTTTGGCGCACTCTTCGCGCATGAAGTTCTCGTGTAACTCCAGTTTCGGTGTACCTTGCCGAATTACCTCTTCAGCCGGAATCATAACTCGCCAGGGGCACACCTCTGTCTGATCTTTGTGGCTTGCTCCAAAAACGATTCCTTGCATTTTGGCCCAGATGGCAGTAGCCGT
>PSRH01000194.1 GCA_003175915.1 Candidatus Melainabacteria bacterium
GTCAGACAACTAGCCATGACGCCGATATACCATGCCAAAGGGGTTATGCCGCCGCGACCGAGCAACCAAATGGATCTCGACCTCGAATAATTAGCCGACCTTGTTGTTATGGGAGGCACTGGCTTTGCCCAGGTAATAAGGCGCTGTTCTCCTCACCGTTTCCTCAAAGGGCGTTGGCTGAAATCCCAGCTCGGCCCGGGCTTTATCCGCACTGAAGAAAATGTCGTGCTGACTCAACCAGGCAGCCTGACGCGTCAAAGGCGGATTAATGCCCATCGATGGCATGAAATCTTCAGCCAATGTTCCCAGGGCAACTAATACGGCTCCCGGTATCTTGAATAAGGGTGGTCGGGCACCGCTCAATTTAGCGAAGATATTGGCCGCTTCTTTGAAGGACAGATTACTGCTCACCAAAGCATAACGTTGTCCGAACCGTCCTTTGCTCAGACAACTAATATATGCATCGACAACATCATGAATATCGGAGAAGGTGACGCCCCCAGGCGGCACGCCAATGAGGGAGCCTTTCGACATAGCGGCGAAGATGGCATGGTGGTGCGGATGAGTATCACCTTCACCAAATATGATACCAGGGTTCAAAAGTATCACATTCAAACCGTTGCTGTAGAATTTCATCACTTCTTCTTCAGCTTCGTGCTTGGTATCACAGTATGCCAGGCCCAGGCCGCTCAGATTGTATTCAATCTCCTCGTCGCCAATCTCGCCCTTGCGCGGCAGTCCAAGAGCTGCCACCGAGCTGGTGTGGACCACCCTGGACACCTTTTCTTTCAAGCAGGCTTGCATGACGTGGCGCGTACCTAAAACATTGACCGCATACTGCCTGGGTAAATCCTTTTTTCTGTAAGAAACCAATCCAGCCAGATGGAAAACCATTTCGCAGCCTTCAACCGCCTGAGCCACTTGCTCAGGATTGGTGACATCGCCTCTGGCATGCTCGACACCTAGCTTGGCTAAAGCTATTGGAGCGGCGCTCGCCCTGCCAAAGGTTCTCACGTTGTGACCAAGCTCAATGAGACGCGGCACCAAATTCTGGCCGATAAATCCGCTTGCCCCAGTAACCAAGGTTTTCACAACCGCCTCGCGATCTCAATTCTGGCTCTGGCTACCCTAAACTTTTTCAAGCAAAGCGGCCTGATCGCCCACGGTCCTAGTATAGGACCTAAGGGCCTCAGAAACGCTCAAAGGTTCGATGCCAAGTTTGCTTGTCAGATCGTTTGTCCCACAAATGTTGTCAACCATTGAAATTCGTATCTGATCCTGGCTCACTACTGGAACTTCCTGGGCAATCTCGGCTACGAATGCAACTAAATGGGCAAGCGGAATCGGCACATCTATAAACTTTCTTTGTAAGCCGAGCCCATTCATTATCTCCTGCACGAATTCTCTCATCGTCAGGACTTGCCCTCCCCCCAGTTCCAGGACAGGGGCTCGAGCAAAAGCGTCAGCCCTATAGGTAAGAAGGCACTTGGCAATAGCCGCCACCAGATCGCCTATAAATAACGGTTGAATTCTATTGCCGCCGCCGCCAATTAAGGGCACACGCGCTTTTTTTACAATCAGCTCGCGAAAGCGACGGACCAACTTGCTGTCTCTAAGTCCGAACGTTCTACCAATCAACAAGGACGGTCTTACGATAATGCAGTTTAAGCCGCTTCTTTTCAATTCCTCTTCGGCCAGCCACTTAGTCCGATGATATTCGCTCAAAGCATCCTGCTTAGTACCAAGCGCTGTAACCATGACAACTTTGGCTACGGCCGCTTCCCGGCAAAGTTGAGCAAATTTCCTGGTTTGTTCGACGTGAAGAGTGCTTAGACTTTCGCCTTTTCGAGGAGCAATGCTGCCGATCAGATGAACAGCCTGGCGCACTCCGGCGAAAGCCTTCTTGAGAAGTTCGCCGTCGTCCTGCAAGAGATCGGCTGAGACGATTTCAGCCTGACAGGACTTGAGCATAGCCAAATCGCTTGAATTGGCTCCCCGACGGGTCAGGCAACGCACAGCCAAGCCTTGCCGCGTCAGGTAATCAGTTAAGTGACTGCCCACATAGCCAGTTGCACCATCAATAAGCGTCAGGCCGGGCTGCCTCTCCGTCTCATTTTGCTCAGACATTATTGCCCGCTTGTTTTTTCAAATTGCGCAAGATGCTTTTGATCAAAGTTACTTCCCCGACCTCGTTTCCCTGGGCCTTATGTCCGAGATATTGCAAAAAGTAGCCGAAAACAATCAAACTGAAAGCCAGAAAGAATTTTCCGATAAAGAGGTAGTAGACGCCGGCGAAAGCGGCAGGCACACCAACGATATGGAGCACAGCATTGACCGGATGAGCGTGCCTTTGCATGTAGTCAACGACGAATTCCTTGGCATTCATCATTTTCTCTGTTACCTCTTCGTCGAACTCAAGGGCCTGTTTTGGCTGACTTCCTGGTCAGCCGCTTTAAAGGAAGCCAGTGTGCTTGCCATGCCTTCGGCAAAGGGAATCCGGTCGACATAATTCAACTCATTTACAGCTTTGGCTATGGAAAATCCCTGGTTGACTCCGGCCAGCCTGAAGGCAGCCCGCGAATAACGGGCCAAGGCTCGTTGTTTATCAGGCGGCAGAATCGGTGCAACCGAAGAGAGCAATTCGCAAAATGTTCTGGCAACGAAACCAGGCACAACCCGTTTAACTCTCGGCAGATTAAGCCCATCTGCAATAGCGTCGAACAACTGCTTTTTACTGACGATCTCACCATCGGTCAAATTGAAGACCTGCCCGTAAGCTTTGACATTCATCAAAGCAGCCTCGATCGCCCGGTTGAGATTTTCCACATAGATAACGTTCGTCTCTTTTGTGCCGCCGTCGATCAATGCTGCTTTGCCGGAAGCAATTGAGTTAATCAGCCTGGGCATCCAGGCATGTTCACGCGGCCCATAGATAAATCCAGGTCTAAGCGCCGTCACAGCAATCCCACCATGACCAGCTTCGGCCATGACTAACGATTCCGCTTCTACTTTCGAATCAGCATAGGCTTCCCCACACTTTCGCAAAGCGGCCTGTTCGGTAACATCGTATTGATCGTTTTGCCCGGTAATCACGGAAAGACTGCTTATATAAATGAATTGTTTTACGGCCTCCGCTTTGGCGGCGGTAAGGCAATTGCGCGTGCCTTCGACATTTATTTCAAAAATAGTCCGGCGTGAACCGTATGGATCAACAACACCGGCAGCATGCACGACAACATCCGCGCCTTTAAACCCCTGCTTGAGGAGGGCCGGATCGGAAACATTTGCTTCCACTACCTGGACTTTAAGGGAGCGAAAGCGATTTAGCAATGCTTCCGACTTGACCGACGAGCGCACGACGGCGACAACTTGATAGTCTTTCGCCGCCAGGTATTCAACCAGGTGGCTGCCGACAAGCCCAGAAGCTCCAGTAACGGCAATACGCAAGTCTTTCATTTAAACGAGCAGTTCCTTATCCCTCAACCCCGAGTAAAGCTAGCTGACCGGAGAACATTTGCGAAGTACTGAGCAAAGGTATTTTAACCTGAGCTTCGGGGGCACCTTCCAATACGCGTTGCTGGCGCAGACGCGTGTAAGTACCGGGAGGTAGAATTCTCAAGCTGGGCATACCGAGACGGCGGCTCGATCGCTTGTCTTCGTATTCCGGATTCTGCATGCGCAGGCTGTGGTCGAACAAGCGAATGAATTCATCCTGCACCGACTGAGGAAGTGCCGAATTCAGCTCAGCAAAGCAGACATAGTGAGGCGGCATGCCCAGCGCCACCTCTGCGGTGAAATGACTGATCGCTAAGAGGTTCAGTTGACGCGCCACTTGCTTAATCGCTGTAAGCACCTGCTCTTCCGTAATCTTCTCGCCGGTAATTGAGCTTATGCCCAGCCCCTTGCGGACGAAGGCGATGATCGGTGTCTTGTTTTCGAAACCGACTACTTCAATCAGGTCGTTGATGTTGTAGCGATAGAGACCGGCCGAGGTCGTGAAGAATATGTAGTAGCGCCGCCCGAGGCTCAACTCATCAGCCGTCAGAAACCGCGGTTCACGGTCATCCATGCCTGCCTCTTCCACAAACTCGAAGAAATGGCTGTTGACGGCGAGCACTCCCCCAGCTCCTTGATCGCCCAGCGGGATAGAGCCCCGCCCTTCGCTGGCCATATAGCCAAAATCGCGCACTGGCACCGGTCCGTAATGATCCGACAATTTGTCTAGATAAAAGGACATGGGCCCGCCCTTCCAGCAAGAAAGCACGCTCAAGTTGGGCCAAACAGTTTTCGGACTGAGGACTCCCTCTTGATTGAGCAGCTTCTCCAGTTGCCTGGCTTTCTCCCGATTGGCACCCAAAAAGGAACTGAATGCCGCAGCCAGGTAACGCGGCGGTGCATATCTGCTCTTCACCGTACCGTCGAATATGTCGGAGACCAGGTCGCTGGCATGTTCGCCCAGTTGAGCAGAAAGAAGCAGCAGGCTGGACGGGTTGCAGGCCAGCACGGCCGTAACGTTCTGGGCAAGAGCAGTGCGAAGAACCAGATAATATTTCACATCCACGTCTTTGATTTTGCACATCTCGTATGGAATGGCGAAATGGCGACGAATGATCGGCGATTGCCTGCGATTGAGCAGTCCGGAAACGGCACCATAAGGCAAGCCGCAAGGCGCTCTCCCTTCCTCATCGTTGCTGGTCAGAATCAGAAATCGTCCGAAAGCAGCCTGGTAGTTGTCCTGAATTAGATGATAGTTGTGGATCTGGAAGGCGTGCGTGTAGTCGCGTAAATGGGTTTCCGTAATCGGAATAAATTTAGGCTTGGCTGTAGTACCACTGGTAGTGGCAAACATGAAGGGTTCTTCAGCGGTAAGTTGATTCTGCTGTCCTTGCAGCAAGGCATCTATGTACGGCTGCAAATCTTCATATTGACAGGGCGGTACGTATTGGCGAAAATCAGCTATTGATTTAATCTTATGAAAGTTGTGCGCTTTACCGAAGGCGGTGTTTTGATTGGCTGAGACGATGCTCAAAAGTTTTTCCGTCTGACTCTGAAGCGGCTGCCGGCAAGCCCGCCGGAAGCGCCTGACGTGCGTAGCGCGCCGCCACATTTGTCCTAAGAAAATATCTGCGTTGGAGAAAGACATCAACACCTCATCAAAGCATTGGGCGAAGTATTCCTGAGTTTTGCCGTTTCATGATTTCTGACCAGGCTGCTCAGATTTTTAGGAGGAACTGTTAGGTTAAGACCAGGAGCTAAAATGGGCTTGCCCACCCCTCCCATGCCTGCCGTAAAGTCTTCCCTAGTCAAATCTTGCTTGAGTAAAAAGCGATTGGCCGAACCCTCGCAATTCTCGAAGGGTCCCTGAGCCTGGACAAATGCTCGACCGGCGGCGCTCAAAATGCCGCTTTCTCCGACCTGCGCTCCCAGGTGATTGGCAATCCCGGCCCGGCGGGCGATTTCAGCAATCTCGCGCGCCGCCAGAAAGCCGCCTACCTTAGACAGGCGAATGTTGAAGCCGCTGCAGATCTTTTCAGAGGCTAAGGTTTGGGCCTGACTGATTGTACAGAGGGCCTCGTCAGCAACAATTTGCTCGGGCAAAGAGGCGGTCAGTCTGGCCATGCCTTCCAGGTCTTGGGCCGGCACCGGCTGCTCAATGGAAGCGACGTTGAAACGCCGGGTTTGCTCTGCAAAACGCAGGGTTTGCTCGACATTCCAGGCAGCATTAGCATCAACGCGTAAAATTATCTTCTTGCCGAGAATCGCTCGAGCTTGCTTGACTCGCTCGATATCGTTTTCTAAGTCTGTCCCTACTTTGATCTTCACCGTCTTATAGCCGTAAAGTCGGTATAGTGCAAGAGCCAGCGGCAGTAGTCGATTGTTCACGAAAGGTAGCACGCCACCATATACAACACCAGCCTCTTGACCCTGGTCATCCTTTCGCCCCAACCACTTGGCCAAATTGAGGGAATTTGCCCGGGCAACAGCGTCCAATACCGCCAGTTCAAGAGCACACCAGGACGCCCCTAGAGGGCGCTCGTCTAAAGCTAGATCGTAAAACTCAGATTCAAGCAAACGCACAATCTCTTGGGCATCAGAAAACTTCTGATTGATTAAACGCGGAGCATAGTCCATTTTCAACCGCGTCATCGACGTTTCCAGCGTCTCGCCTGTGACGTAATCGCGCGGCACGCTTTCACCCCAGCCCTCAACATCGCCTTTCTCCTCAACCTCCACCACTGCCCTGGCCACGACGTTATCAGAAAAATTACGGCTCGCCAGACTATGTTTGAAAGCAAATCTGAAAGGCAGTCTTACTGCGTAAAACTCGAGCGACTTGACTCTCATACGGTGATCGGTGACCTCGCCAGTAGCCACTCACTGAGCAAATGCGTGTACTCCTTGAACCAAGTGCGATCAAAGTCGATGCTGTGGAACGCGTCAGGGAAAATGCGCATGGTCTTGTTTTCCGACGCCATCCCGGCATACCATTCGCCGACCCGCTCAATATCGACAATTTGATCGGCTCCTGATTGTACGATCAAAACCGGCAACGAGATGAACTTGCCGGCGCGTTTAGCTCTTAAGGACAGAAACAGGGTGGCAATCAAAAACGAAGCAGTCACTTCCTTTAACCGCAAAGGATCCTTTTCGAGAAACTGCAAATAGTCAGGTTCGTTAGTATACATCGCCGGGCTCAAAGGCAGGGGCCAGTACGTGAGCAGACGGTCACTTGCCTGGAGCAGTTGCCAGGCTATCCTGAGCTTGGTAAGCAAACTTATATCAACTTTTGTGTAAAGCGCCGGACAAATGAGGACCAGCCCAGCCAGAGCCGTTTTGAAAGCGGGATCGACCGGCTTATAGTCCCTCCTGGCCAAAATGGCGCCGGCCTTGGCTGACCAGCAACTGGCCAGAAGTACAATTGCGCAGCCAGGGTGCTGGGCACTGACTCTGCGCAAGAGACCCTCTATATCAGATAGAAAGACCCGATCCCGGGACAGATGCCCACGTTCGCGGGGATTCATGCCGGAACCACGCCGGTCCGCGGCATAGACAGTAATACCTCGCTCATTGAGGGCGGCGGCTGTCTTTTCAAACCACTGGCCATGCCCTTCAATACCGTGTAAGTAGACGGCCACCGGTGCTCCTGGTTTGCCTTCCCAGAAACGATAGCCCAGTTGCATGCCGTCTTGAGAGCGCAAACGCTCAATGACCGGTCGTTTGATGGCCGATCCGGATTGAGTTAGGGCACCAGGAAAAGGGTTAGTTTCAGGTTCTTTCAAGAGTTGGCTGTCGCGAAGTTGTACGTGCCATCCGCCACATTTGGAAACAATCGGAAACAGCGCAGATGAGCCGAATCATATTCTATGGCACTGACAGCTTCTATCGAGCACAGCTTTACTTCCTGCCATTAGAAATATCTTCAAATCTATGTTTCAACCCCGACATGCCGCTCCTTTGGGGCTTGCCTGAAAGCGCTTGTTTAGAGTATTGTTCCAGATTGCAAAGTAGCAGGGGGGTACATGGCAAGGGCGACACTCTGGTTTCCACTCTTACTGAAGCGTCTGGATACCGGTCTGAATCAAAGTCGATTGATTGCCGGTTTGCAAGAATCAAATTGGATGGAGCAGGCTAGGCAGTTTTGTTTAGATTTGTGGCCTTTCATCAGAGAGTTGCCAGAAAATATTGCCAAGGTAAGGGACGCGCTCCCAGAAGAGATGCTGCCGGCGCGCAGTTTGCTCAGCCAGCTGGCCGATGAAGAGTCCGTCTATCGCTCTTCGTTTATCAAACAATGTCTGCTTTTTGGACTGACCGAAAGGGATCTGGAAGATCCCAGCACCAACTCGGCTGCCAACCACTTGAGATACCTGATGAATGCTTTCTGCCAATCAGGGGACTATCACAACGGTCTGCTGGCCATTGTTACTGCCGAGCTGGCCGCGGCTGCCTTTGCCCGACGAGTGGCGCCACTTTACGAGGAGTACTTCAGCAAATACTCTTCTTCTTATCGCCCTGAAGAACTTGAAGAGGGCTTAGAGTGGCTCAGGCTGCACGCCAATCCCCAAACTCGCAATGCTTTTTTACTGCACCGAGCGATGCGGGCCCTCGATCGTATTGAAAGCGAGCCGATTCCTTACCCGATTGAGGAAGTCCTGGAAGCGATTTTCTCTCTGTGGCGCAGTTCTTCTCAAACCACAAATGATACTGGCTTCGGTGCCCAAGCCGAGACGACCAAGGTAGTGAGCGTCTAATCACATCCATCCAAAAGATGTTTAGCGACAAGATATTTAGCTCATCAATAATGACTGGCAGGTCAAGGGTAAGACCTGTTTGGTATGGCCGACTTCTTGACCTGTGGAGGATTTGTGGATTAAATGAAACCGTCGGGACTCCTAATTATTCTTTTCTCGAGGTCTATATTTGCCAGAATGAATTGAAAAAGCATTCTGCTTGACTCGGTTTGAACTCATTTCTCAAGGTGGAATTATGCAACTCAATGGTCCTACTGTAGCCACTTGTTTGATCGTCGCCCTGGGCGCCGCCGTCTCCACGCCGGTCCTGGTCCAGGGCTTTACCCGGCGGGGAACGGGCGTCAAATACGAAAAGCGCTTCTCGATTCAGCGCGCCCCCCAATTCGCTACATTAGTCAACGTTGCCCTGGTAGTGATTGCCTTCTGTGTGGCTAACGATTTACTTGACAATATGGCTTGGTTGAGTCCCGTAGTCACCCTGGTTCACGGCGCACCTCAGGGCATACTCTCCTTCGTCACCTGGCTGGGTGTGGCGCTTCTTGCCAGCGGCATGGTTTTCATGATTGGTGGCTGGTATTCCCTTGGCGATTGCTTCTCAACCGATGCAGAAGTTTTGGACGGTCAGACCGTGCGCAATACCGGCATGCTCAGATATGTCATGCACCCAGCTTATTCAGGCATCATCCAGTCCGTCTTGGGAGCTTCGTTGGCGGCTGGTTCACCACTGAATGCCTTGATCGCGCTTGCGGTCGTAGCACCCTTATGGTTGCACCGAGCCAAATACGAGGAAAAAATCCTGACAGAAACTTTAGGTCAGAAGTACAAGGAGTACGCCGAGAATCTTCGCTGGCGTCGACTGGTTCCACCCATTTTTCCAATCGGCGTCTGAGCAAAAATTATCAGCTCTGGCGCTTGCGACTATTTGAAATTATCAAGAGAGATGGTACTCTTGTAGTAGTGTGGTGTTCACAAGAGTCTAAGTCGCAATGACAAATCTATATTTCGGCCGCCGTGCCACCGTATTAGCTACCGTGGCTACGAGCTTAGTGTTTGTTTTGGCCTATCAATCTCGCGCTGCAGAGCCGACTGGTGCACCTGGCGAAAACAGGTTGGCAGGCGAAAAGGCGTGCCATACCGGCGCCTTGAAAATGAGGCAGCATGGCAAGTCGAAAGAAAGCGACTGGGTCAAGGGCAAAGTGACGATTAAGGCGCCTGCCAGCACAGTCTGGTATTCGGTGCACGAAGAACGCAAGAACGATCCCGATCTTGCCTACAGCAAGGTGCTTGAGCAGCAGTCCGAGCACGAAACTACTTTAGAGCAGAAATTTGTCTTGCTGCCGATGCTTGGCTCATCAGTATGCGTTATGAAGCAAGCGGAAATTCCCCTCAAGCGGATCGACTATTACTTGCTGAGGTCCGACCACTTCAAAGCCATGGAAGGCAGTTGGGTGCTTACTCCCAATCCGGACGGCAAGAGCACCGTGCTGGAGCTCAACAGTCATATCGACCTGGGCATTCCTGTACCGCGCTGGTTCGTCAATGCAACCCTCTCCAAGAAAATTGACCGGCGCCTGAACCACGTCAAGGAAATGGCCGAAAAAATGCACGCCGGAGTGGTGGCTGAGAAGAAGACACCCACTCAAGCAAACTAATAGCGTTCCTAACATTCAAAGCCAGTACTTAGTGAAATTGTGGTCCTACCAGCGGCCGCACCGGTAAGTTCGAGCGCCGTTGACCGCCTGGTTCCGGGGGCACCACCGGTGTATTGCTCTTTTTCAGTGGCTGCTTTGCGTATTCGACACTGGGATCTGTCCAATCGAATACCCCTCGTCCAAAGTACCTCCAGGCAACTGCAAAGCCATTGCCGAGGTCGCTACTAAAACGACTAGATCGAAGGCAAGGATCCTGGTCAAAACTGCCCTCGCTTCTTTGAAACGATTTTCTGTGAGCCGTGATACGAGATTTTCAACGGTGGCCGAGCGCCGGGGCCCGCCACGGTTGCCGCATCGGCAAAGAATCATTGTTCAGCGAAAAAAACCTGGGACACCAGTTTCAACTACCGGATTGAGCCGTTTTCTGATCGTAATACCATCGTTCATTTCACCCATTGCCCATTCAGGCAGGGTGGATAAGTCAAAGTTTTCCTGAATGTGAGATCGCGTTGCAGAAGTAGTCAGAAATGCGACTCCACGTTGTATTGACCAGGCCAATGCTACCTGAGAGGGGGTTTTGTCTAAGCGCTCGGCGATTCCCATTATCACCGGATCTTCCAATACTTTCGGCTCCAGTCCATGCCCGAGAGCCGCAAACGCGAGAAGGATGATTCCGTGGTGCTTACAATACTCAAGCAGTTCCCATTCGGGCAAATATGGGTGAGATTCGACCTGCACGACGGCGGGTTTTATCCGAGCCTCAGCGACAATTTGCTGGAGTGCCCCCAAAGTGATATCGGACAAGCCGATTGACTTACACCTGCCTTCATCAATAAGGCACTCAAGGGCCCTCCATGTTTCAATCAATGTGATGCCCGAGTCGTAGATAACTCGACCTTGCTCGTCTCTTGGATCCTGGTCGTCGCCGGACTGAAACGCGAAGGGCGTGTGTACAAGATAACAATCGACATAGTCCAACTGAAGACGTCGACAGCTTGCTTCTAAAGCAGTCCGGACGCGTTCGGGGCGATGGTTGTTGTTCCAGAGTTTCGTAGTAACGAATATTTCCTCACGCCGGACCTTGCCTGCCTGTAAAAATTCCCGGATTCCAACCCCAACCTTTTCTTCATTTCGATAGCGTTCTGCGCAGTCGATATGTCGAAATCCTACCTCTAATGCATCTTTCACCGCTTGCCTCGTAACCGATGGATCCTTGCCGGTGAATGATGTACCAAATCCGGCCGCCGGCATATCACCAGATCCATGTGCAAGGGGAAATTTTGTATCGCGAATTCCATCGTGTGTCATAATCTCGCTCCGCTATTTGCAGCCCAGCCATGAAGCGCCATTATATAGCAGTCACATACAGTACTCGGTGCGCACTTGAAGCTGCGCGCTTGCATTAATCGCTTGTATAGGGTGGAGTCGAAGAAGCACGCGGTGTTCGTCACCGCACGGATAATTTTCTGAAGCGCTTTTTTGCTTTTCCGTTGGTAACGAGAAGAAAGCAGACTTTCAGATTTACTTCCTAAGTGTGTACAGCATAGGCAAAGCCGGCACGGGCCTCGGTCGCCAGGGTTACTTTGAACTGGCTTTCAAACAACTGTTTTTTCTCGTTGAA
>PSRH01000001.1 GCA_003175915.1 Candidatus Melainabacteria bacterium
GGTTTGGGCATGTGCCAACATCATTAAGTGTCGTGGCCTGATTGTGGGACGTTGCTGATCAAGTGCTTGAGCATTTGCCTGGCTAATTTCTACCAGGCGTCGCAGGCTTGGCAAAGCGTCTCTTAGTTGCGCTTGGGTAGCACCACCAGGAAGACTGTAGTCCAGGTACCTATTGGTTTCCAGACATGCTTGTACGTGACCAGTAAGCAACGGCATTAACTGAACGTCTGGAACTTGCCCTTGCAAATTCTGGATGGCCTGGGCGTAATGTTGCCGGGCTTCAGCATACCTTCCAGCCTGCAGGTGCGCTGCACCAATCCGTTGAGCCGCTTCCAGGGGGGTCTCCTCTCGTTCTTGGGCATTCAGAACACAGTTGACCTCTTTTGCTGGGGAAGGAGCGATCAACTGCCAGATAACTTCTTGATCGATTTGTAATGGTCGCCTGACCGGAGGTGAAATTTCTTGCATAACGAGTTCTCCAGATTCGAATAAGGGCCCAATGTCGGCGACATAATCCCCTGTTGAGGCCGTTGCTTGAGGTTAAGCTTCGAAGTTGGTGGAATTTTGGCTATTTCGACATCAAAACGACAAATGGTAAGCTAGCTAACCATTTGTCGACATCCTAGTAGCGCACTACCGTCAGCGAATCAAGCCAGTTGATTAAGGCGTGGAAGGTTTGAGGAATGAAACCGTACAGCACCCCAATCGCTGCTAGTAACCAGAGAACGATGGTTATCTGAATCGGCCGGTCCTTAAGGAGAACTTCTTCAGGACTGCCTGTCAGGATTTTTTCATTGGACAAGAGTTGATAACGCACCAGTCCATAAAATACGAATGGTACGGTGATCATCATCCACTGTCCATGATAAGAGAGAAAGCTATAGAGGATATAACAAATCAGCACCGTCGGCACGATTACGCTCTCAATTCTATTCAAGAGCGATTCGGAATAGCGTAATAGAGCCGGTCGATGTTGTTGCGCCTGGCTCTCAAGGATACTAAGCTCGTGTCGTCTTTTTTCAAGGGCAAGGAAAAGGGCACCAAATGTGGTGCATAGACATAACCAGCCCGATTGGGGGACTTGAGCAACAAGACAGCCGCCTGTAGTTCTCAGGACAAATCCGGCAGCAACCGCGATCACATCAAGCAAAACCTGGTGTTTAAGCACTCTTCCGTACAAAACGTTGAGGAGAAAGTACAGGAGGACAATCAGCGCAAGAGATGGTCGTAAAAGAAAAGAACCTATGAGCGCGATCGATCCCAAAACAAAACTAAATGCTAGAGCAGCCGGGATGCTTATCTTGCCGGCGGCGATTGGGCGCTTGCATTTGTTCGGATGAATACGGTCTTGCTCGATGTCAATTACGTCATTCACCAGGTAGACAGAACTTGATGCGAGGCAGAAGAGAGCCGCGTAAGTGATTGTCGCCGACAATGCCTTCAAATCTGTTAGCTTGACAGCAAAAATTATCGGAATGATGACCAGCAGGTTTTTCGTCCACTGCTTCGGGCGCAGTGCCTTGATCAGATAACCCAAACTTTCTGACACACTTTGCCCTTTGCTTTCAGGCGAGCCCGTTTTCGCTTGTTCTTGCTCTAACACATGCGCTCCGGAAAATGAACTGCCTTAATTCTAATTTTTAGCATTATGCCTGAAAATCGATCCGACTGGGCTATCGTACACTTCCGACCAGGAATGATTGGCACGCAGGTGCCTGGAAATAGGTGCCTGGGCGGGAAAAAATGCCCAGTCAAAGTCGTACTTTTGGATAAGTTCCTCCGTTCCAGGCCCATCTGATGATATGGTCATGTAGTCTTGAACTAAGCTCGGCCCATACATGGAGTAGCGGGTGTCGATAAAAACCGGCACCACTGCAGGTAAGTACCAGGTCAAAATGTCTCCGTAATGTGCATCGTTTAGCAATTTTCCACGCTGCGGCTGCTTAGTCAGTAGTTTTATAGCGTCGGCCGGAACCTTCATATATTTATTGCCCTGCGGTAGTGTCGGTGGTCGTTCAGCCATAGCAGTATATGCCCCGTGCAACGAAAGCAACGCGATCGAGGCAAGAACGAGCCCCATTCGCTTCTCCAAGAACCGGCGGAGCCCATTTTCCAAGTCGACCAACCAACCCCACTTAGCATTCTCATCCATCTTTACACCGCCCATAAGGAAGGCGAGTTCGCACAACAAAATAATGATTGCAAATGGCAGAGCGCCGCTGGCCAAAAAAGTAGCTGCAAAAGCAAGGCTGATAAGAAGCACTGAGTAAATCGTGGCTGCTTTAGCACTCGATTCGCTATTCTTCTCAAGACACAGCTTCTTCACTACGCAATAGAGCGAAGTACCAGACAGAATCAGGAAGGGCAGAAGAAAAACTAGTTTCTCTATTCCTCCAAAGTCCGCCAGAGCAATCGGCTGCAACTCCCTGACATATTGATTAACGGGTGAAAGTATGAGGCTCGTCACATATGACCACAACTGAATTCCTTTCGGATTGATCAGGCTTGCTAAAAAAGCGGCAAACAATCCTAAAATCAGCGGAAACAAATTAGTAGTATGCCTTCGAAGAAAAAGTGAACCCACTGCTTCGGATACGAGCAGTAAAGTCAAAGTGAAGAAACCGACCAAGAACGTCACGTGCAGATTTGACCAGATAAGCATGACCACAAACAGAGCCGCGGCGACCAGCAAATCCCGTCTAGCAATCCTTGCTTCAGTAATTTTGTCCGGCTGACCTAACTGAATACGCCATTGCAATAAAATCGCCGACCATAGAAATAGTAGTGACAAGGAAAACACTTCGGATTTGATGTAGAAACTTCCACTGGCCGACAGCAACGCCAGTGTGAGGACCAGGCAGCCGCCAGTGGAGGGCACGCGCATGCGCCTGAATATGACAAGCGGCGCACCAACGAAAGTCAAGGTCACAAGAAGAGCGTGGACCGGAAGGAGCCCTTTTAAGCGATCGATTTTATAGATGCTGAAAAGAATGATTTCAGACAACCATTGATAGTCAACATAAGGTAGGTGTTGAAGGGCAAATGTGTAGGAGAAAGGATCTGTTACTGGTAACGTCCGTTGGTTGAGCATATACCGACCGAGAGCCAGAAGACGACACGTGGCCGTATCGTCCAGCCCGACCATTGCGGCCCGCCAGCCCACTAGAAAAGCCAGCCACAACAAGAAGCAGATCGTGGCCGCAACGAAAAAACCGGCCGAGGAAGCAGGGACTTTCGCAACTGCTTCTTTCGTTTCGTCCGGGGTTTGCATTTGCTGGTCATTTGATCCGTTCCCATCCGCAGGTCCGGACACACTTTTCATTTCAAACGCATGGTCCTCTTCGACCATTTATTCCCATTCGATCGTCGCCGGAGGTTTGGACGTAATGTCGTAAACAACTCTGTTGATACCACGCACTTCATTGACGATGCGAGAAGAAATTTTCTCAAGAAGATCGTAGGGTAGTCGTGCCCAATCAGCAGTCATGCCATCTTCGCTCGTCACAGCTCGAATTACTATTTGATTCTGATAAGTCCGTTGATCACCCATTACCCCGACGGACTTGGTCGGCAACAATACTCCGAATATCTGCCATACCTGCCTGTAAAGGCCGTGAGCCTTGATTTCTTCTCTGATAATCCAATCTGCTTCCCTGAGAACTTTCAATCTCTCCTTTGTCACTTCGCCCAACACACGAATGGCCAATCCCGGACCTGGGAAGGGATGGCGCACTCGGATTCCTTCAGGCACTCCCAGTTCGACCGCCACCCGTCTCACCTCGTCCTTAAACAGCTTGGCAAAAGGCTCGACCAGTTTGAATTTCAAATCGTCCGGCAAACCACCAACGTTGTGGTGCGATTTGATCTTCACGGCAACACGCTCACCTGTCTTTGGATCAATCTGCGTGCCGGCCGACTCAATCACATCTGGATAAAGAGTGCCCTGGGCAAGATAATCGAACGGCCCCAATTTGCGTGACTCCTCCTCGAAGACGCGTATGAACTCGGTACCGATGATCTTGCGCTTCTGCTCTGGATCAGTCACACCAACCAGCTTCTCAAGAAACCTATCTCGCGCTTTGACAAAATGCACCTTGATCTTAAACTCTCGTTCGAACGTATCTACGAGCCACTCTGGTTCGTTCTTCCTCATAAAACCTTGATCGATGAACATGCAAGTCAACTTGTCACCGATCGCCTTGTGAAGCAAAAATGCCAGGGTAGAACTATCCACTCCACCAGAAAGGGCAAGCAGAACTCGCTTGCCACCTGCTTTGCTTCGCACATCCTCAATCGTTTGATCGACAAATTTGGACATCGTCCAGTTCTGTTTGCTACCGCATATGTCGACAACAAAATTGCGAATTATTTGCTGGCCTCCGCGAGTGTGAGCTACTTCTGGATGAAATTGCACTCCATACAAATTCCTCTCCAGATCGGCTATTGCCGCAACCGGAGTAGCGGCTGTGCTGCCGACAGCTGCAAAGCCGGGGGGTAAAGTTGAAACGCTGTCCCCGTGACTCATCCAGCACTCGATGGCAGGATCCAGCTCGGCGAAAAGCTTGCCATGATAGAGGATGGTCAAGAGTGCTCGACCAAATTCTTTCACTGAGGCCGACTCAACAGTGCCCCCCAGATCTCTGGCCATCAATTGCATGCCATAACATAAGCCCAAAACAGGTACGCCCATTTTCCAAATTTCTGGATCGAGCTGCGGAGCATGCGGTTCGTATACGCTGCTTGGTCCTCCAGAAAGAATAATGCCAATGGGATTGAGCTTTTTCAGTTCGGCAGCGGAGGTGTTGTAGGGTAAGAGTACTGAGTAGGTGTCGACTTCCCTTACCCGCCTGGCGATTAGCTGGGCATATTGGGCACCAAAGTCGAGAATTGCAATAGTATCCGGTGATGAAGTGGCTTTTCGGGTGAGCGTCGGCGATTTCTCGGTTTCTTTCATGGATTCGGTTCTTCTTGCTAAGGACTTATGATAAGCGCCACGACAATTGAGCTTAGCCGAGGCCAGTACCTTGCCTCGCTTCCGTCTCGCGTTTCCAGGCTTGGTTGGGAATTTGAGAAGCTACGCATAAGATAAGAGTACAATGGCTGCGAGGTTTAGCAACAATCTTCGAAGAGGCTTGAACTTATCTATATATTTAACCACCTCAAAGCAGATCTGCATTTACCCCAAAGAGCAATCGTTGCGATTTGGTATCTGCCTTAGCTTGCCCTAATCCCAAGAGAATCAGGAATGGACCGATCCTTCAACGCAGTTGCAATGACCTTCGGCATCATCGCTTTCATGGCTCTCCTTTGGACCGATTTCAAGAGAACTGATTTTGTACCAGTTTCCAATGTTATTACTCAGATTTGCACGATTCCGCACAGCTCTCGTGAGCAGCCATTTTTGAAGCTGGCCCGTAAGGTGATCGTGGATTTACCTCAGTGGCCCACGCCTGAATATACCTACACTCCTATATTTTCTTGCCTCTTCGCACCAATGCAGGCCGCTCACCCGTCCTGGAGTCCGTTTCTTTGGCAGATTCTCTCTACGCTTGCCTTTGTGGTAAGCATCTATGCGATCGTAAAGACGCATGAGGATCCGGAAGAACAAAAAATGCGATCAGTTGTTCTATCCTTTGTTTCCCTTGCTTTCCTTCCAGTATTGGTATCCCTTGATCTGTGTGGATCGGATATAGTGTTCGGCATTCTTCCCCTCAGCGCGGGTTACTATTTTTTAGCAAACAAGCGCCCAATTAAAGCCGGTTTGACCCTGGCATTGACACTGCTCAAACCACAATTCCTTTTGCCTGGTCTTTTCCTCGCTGCCACCATGATCGTCGACAAAAAGCGACAGAAGGGCCTCATTTCAATGATTGCTGCTCTAATCCTAATATTGGCGTTTGATGCTGTTTTATTTGGCGGCCCAGTTGGCAAGGAACTGGTTCACTGCTTTCAACTATCGGATGCGACCTCCTTCTATCATGGAATCGCTCCCCAATTAAATATGAGCTTTTCGGGTTCCATTATTCCGCTTGTTTCGCAAACTCAATTCGAGGTATTAAAACCAGCAATTTATGCGTTTGGCGTTTTTTGGGGCTCGCTTGCTTTCATTGCGGCCACCAGGCTGTGGCAAGTGCGAATCACCGAGGAAAAGAAACTGGGAATCACATTTATCTTGGCTATATTCATCGCGCCGTTCATAGTGCCGAATTTTTTCATCCATAATTTTTCCATCTACGTTCCTGCCGGTATCGTCGCTCTCTGTGCGAAATGGAGCCACGAGGGCTATTGGGAATTCAAAGCTGTGCTGCGTATGACTTGGCTTCTCATCAATATTTTTGCTGCACCATTCTTCATCGGTAAGTTAATCACGGCACAGGTGATACTGATTATCTTTTTGCTTTTCTTTTACCGCAGACTCCTGATCATTTCCGAAGCAATAAGAACAAAGGAGTCGATTCCAGAGGTTGCTCTGGTAGACCGTTAATTCAAGGGAACACCGTCCAAGCTTCAATCCGGTTCGGGCTTTAGCGCCGGAACTCTATTGGACAGGTTTTGCACAACTTCGGCCAATAACCTTACTATCGTCTACATCT
>PSRH01000088.1 GCA_003175915.1 Candidatus Melainabacteria bacterium
AGGGGTCTGCTAGAGCGGACCTCTGGTAGGGACTACAATTAACCTGTGGATGCAACTGTAAAAGATGATACTAGGAATAGTCCGACAATTTCCCGACACGATTACAACAGCCGTCTCACCCTGAGAAAACAGCATTATTTGGAAAGTTAACAAGCTTCACCTGGCACCTTATCGCGGGATTGAGCGGTTATGAAGCCGCCATGTCTCCTATAAACATGTAGGCTGTTTACCACTTAAAGTGCCAGGCTATGGCTTGGTTAATTTGCGCCCTATTAATGCGCAGTGTTGAGAATAATACGGAAAGAATCCGACAATCTCCCGACATAGTTTTGACAGAATCCCGACCACGAAAGAAAAATTGTTTAGCAAAGCAGTCAACTTGGCAGAATAGTCCTTGGATAGTAAGAGCGCGCCCACTACCTTCGCACGATAAGTACCCGATGAAGATGAAGTTGGCTAGTCAGGGACTGCTGATTGTGGCAGTGCCTTTGGTGTTCGAACTTGTCTTTGTCGGCGTCCTGGCCAAGTTGCTCATTCAGGCGGAAAAGGCACGAGAGCAAGAATTTCACGCGAAACTGATAATTATGAGCACGAGCGCCTTAGCCGCTCTGTTCTATCGTGCAGGCGAGTTAATGATCACCGAAGCACGGTCCCGCGATCCTGACTTCTCAAAACTGTCACTGATAAAAACCAGAATCAGATCGGAGCTGAGCCAACTGATCGGGCTGGGCACGAACCCCAACGAGAAGGAATTGATCAATCGCATCCTGCTGGCAGGGCAAAAGGAAATTGCCTTCCTTGACGAAGTGCAAGGCGAACTCGAGAAAGGGGATAACGAAACACCCATCCTCCTTCTCACCAAAAAGGACACCTATAGACGAGCGCAGGTGGTCATGAATCAATTGGTGACCGAATTAGGGGCGCTGGCCCTGTCAGTGAGAGATGTTGACCAGGAAAGTCCAAGAAGATTGGCAAGATTGAGGTTGGATGTAGAGCGCTGGCTCATGGTTGGTGTGGTATTGAATGTTCTCATGGCTCTGTTTGTGGCCTTAGTCTTCAGCAGGCAAATTGTCCGCCGAGTAAACATCATTGCCGACAATAGTCTGAAGTTTGCTTGCTCACAAAAGCTCAACCCACCACTGCCTGATTTCGATGAGATATCCAATCTCGACAGGCTTTTTCATAGCATGACTATGGCTGTTTCGAGCGCCACGGAAAAGGAACGAGCAATACTGGAGAATACAGCCGACGTAATCTGTTCTTTGAGCGCGCGGGGCAAGATCCTCAAGATCAATCAAGCCTCGCTGCAATTTGTTAACTATAGCCCTGAAGAACTGGTCGGACGCAATATCGCTGATCTGATCCAAGGGGAGGATCTGGCAAAAGTAAGGGAATCACTACGCGAGATTGAAGCCGGGAAGAACGGTTCATCATTTGAGTGCAGACTGGCGACCAGAGATGGGAACATGATCGAGACGCTCTGGACAGTAAACTGGTCGGCTCATGAAAGCGAATTCTTTTGTGTAGTACATGATCAAACGAAGCGCAAACAGATGGATTCGCTGAAGCAAGAGTTTATCGAAATGATCAGCCATGATCTCAGGACACCACTAAATTCGACGCGAGGAATACTGGAACTTATGGTGCGCGGGGCCTTCGGGGGAATGCCTCAAAACGCAGTCGACAAAGCTAAAGTAGCAGTGGCCAATACAAACTTGCTGATTACTCTTGTCAATGAACTGCTTGACCTGGATCGCCTCGAATCCGGCAAGATGCCGATGCATTTCAAGAATATAACTCTGGCGCCAATTATCGAAACAGCCATGGATACGGTGGCAAATATAGCTGAATCTAAAGGCATCGAGATCGAGGCAAGCGCCAGTTATGCCTCCGTGTTTGGTGACCAATATCGGCTTGCTCAGGTACTGACGAATCTATTGTCTAACGCTCTCAAGTACGCACCTGAGGGATCCGTTGTCAGCATTGCCGTGGTGGAAGCTGAAAAGACAGTCGAAGTTCGGGTGAGCGATAAAGGCAAGGGGATTCCGAAAGAGCTACACCAGTCAATATTCGATCGATATCGACAGGTTGAAATTGCCGATGCTAACCAGCGTGGGGGTTCTGGATTGGGACTATCTATTGCCAAGGCGATCGTCGAGCTACACGGAGGTGAGATCGGCGTGGATAGCGATGAAGGTACCGGCAGCACTTTCTGGTTCCGCATTCCGTGTGCGACAGAGGAGGCCGAACATGCGCCAGTCGATCAGTCACTGGCTTCTTGATAGCATATGGCTATATGGCGAAGATCCTAGTAATCGAAGATGATCTTGATCTGTGCGGCTCCATTCGCGATCTGCTCGAATTGGAAGGACACATTGCCGAAACCAGCCATACAGGCATTGATGGCCAATCGAGAATGCGAATATCCAAGTACGATGTCATTGTGATCGATTGGAATTTGCCGCTTTTGAGCGGTATGGAACTCGCCCAAGAATTTCGACGTAACGGCGGCATGACTCCGATACTGATGTTGACCGGTAGAAGCTCAATATCAGACAAGGAGCAAGGTTTTGGTGCCGGAGTCGATGATTATCTAACAAAGCCCTTCGAAATGGGCGAGCTAGCCTTGCGTGTCCGGGCACTGCTTCGCCGGCCGGAGCAATTCGTCGAAGAGGTGCTTAAGGTGAGGAACATGATTCTGGACCCGCGTTCATTCACCATCAAAAAAAATAGCGAGGAAATTCGTCTCTTGCCCAAGGAGTTTGCTCTATTGCAATTCTTCATGCGCCATCCCAATCAGATCTTCAGCGCTGAAGCCTTATTGGAAAGACTGTGGCACACTGAAAAAATAGTTTCTCCGGAAGCAGTGACTGCCTGCATCGGAAGACTGCGAAAAAAGATAGAATCGCCGGGCGAGCCCGAATTAATTCGTACGATACACAGTGTTGGATATAGATTCGAACCTTGATGCTTCCTACGGGCCTTTTACCTCCTGGCCACTCGTACGGAAAGCTCTGGCAGCCCTCACCCTTCGTTTCTCTGGACCGCCAAAGGGGTACAAGATTTTCGAAAGGGTTGTTTAAACAACCGTTTTAACCTTGTGAGGCTTTTATGTTCTCGATCCTGCCATCAGCCTTCAAGAAAACCCTAAAAGCAAGCATGCTTGCCGCCCTCGCTATCTTGTCAGTGTCGCCGGTTCAGGCTGGCGGCTCCGGCTGGGTACTCACCCAGCGCAGCAAGGAACTAGGCGACCAGTACGTTTACTTGAGCGCCAATGGGGTTAAATGCGTCAATCCCCGTCAAGGTGTGGGCCTGGTGGCGAAATCACCAAGCTGGGACGTTTATTTCTACAACGACCGAACAAAGCTGTACTATTCGCTCAGTTTTGATAGCTGGCGCCGCAAGCTCGAAGGGCGGGGCAGGGCACCGCGCAATATTTCCTGGCGGAAAGCCAAAGCGGGAAATATCCTCGGCTTAAAGGCTACTAGATATACGGCAAGCAACCCTCAGCCAAGCCATGGCCAGAACCCCTGGGTAGAGGCTGATTGCTGGGTAGCAGACCAGATTAAAGTGCCGCCCCGGCTGGCGGAATTACTTACTACTGCCTACGGGTTGCCCACTACCCAACTAGTGCCTTTGCGAGTCATGTACAAGCGCGCTAACGGTAGCGAAGAAACGATTCTCGACACTTATCATCAACAAAGCACACCCCTTCCGGAGAGCTATCTAACCGCTCCCAGCGGCTACCGCCTGGCCAAGAGCGAAGTGGAAGTAATGATGACGGAAGAGAACAAGCAGCTTGTCAACGACATAGCCAGAGACTTAGGCAGAGAACCGAACTCGCTCAGCGAGCGCAGCACCCCCAGCCAGGTTCAGTCAGTGCTGAAAGGCCACGATATTCCTGCCGGCGGTCTGACCTTGCCGAATGGCCAGTCGATCAGCCGGGACGAAATCAACAAGTACATCGATATGTACAAACAGTACAAACAAAGCCACGGGCAATAGAGGCATCCAATCAAGATGCAGTTGAAGCTAAAGCTATTACACAAAGGAATTCTTCTTGTCGCTGTACCCTGTGTCTTTAGCTTTGTCTTATTGTCCATTTTGGCGGTTCTCTTGCACATGACCGAAGTAGAAGTGCAGCGGCAAGTGCGCTCCAAGGAAATCATCGCCCAGGCCAATTCGTTCTCCAAGCTGTTCTACGATGTCGGCATCGCCATGGCCGGCTACAGCATCACTAAGAGCCCGCTCTTCAGCGACCGTTACGAAAAAATTGTCAAACAAATTCCGCGCGATCTAGAAAATCTCAAGAGTCTGGTCGGAGACAATCCAAGGCAATTGCAGATTCTTGAAAACTTGCGGAAAATCACCGCTACGGGCCTGCAGCTTCTCGATGAAGCGAAGAAGGCAATTGACGACAACCAGGTGGATGTAGCCCAATTTCGAGCGCGCCACATGTACAAAGAAATAAGAGCTCTTGCCGATCGATTGCAGGACGAGTTACGAGCCTTGACTGAAGACGAGCGAAGAATCGAAAATGAGAGCCCATTGACGAGAAATCTCTCCAAGTTTCTAGTGGTAGCGATTCTCGGTTTCGGGGTGGCCACCAACTTTGTGCTTGCCTTCGTGCTGGCCCATGTCTTCAGTAAGGAGATTGGCCGGCGCCTGGACGTCCTCACCGATAACACGATTCGACTGGCGAAGGGAGATGCCCTCAATGCGCCGCTTGCCGGCGCTGATGAAATCGCCAAACTCGACGAAGTTTTTCACTCGATGGCGGCGGCGCTCAGCGAGGCCAGTCGCAAGGAGAGGGCCGTCGTCGAAAATGCCGCTGATGTGATCTGCTCGGTGGACGCTGACGGCAAGTTCGTCGCCGTCAGTCCGGCATCGGTCTCTACCTGGGGCTACGAACCGGACGAATTGATGGGACGTCGCTTCATTGAACTGGTTGTTCCCGAAGATGTTCAGCAGACGATTAAAGCGGTCAGGGCGATCAGGTCGGAGAGGACGACCATGTCCTTCGAAAATCGTACCCGGCGCAAAGACGGTACTTCCGTCAATGTCCTCTGGTCGGCCTACTGGTCGGACAGCGAACGGTCGATGTTCTGCGTCGCTCACGATATCACCGAACGTAAACTGGCTGAAGAAGCGGTGAAAGCTAGTGAGGCTCGCATCCGCACCATCATCGAAAACATGATGGTATCACTGATCATTATCACCAAAAACGGGTTTATTGAGTCCGTCAACCCCAGTACGGAACGCATATTTGCCTGTCGGGCCGAGGAACTTGTCGGTCGCCACATTCTCTGCTTATTTAAAGAGGCTAAGCATTATTCGGAGTTGAATCCTGGTGACCAGACGGTATTTCTTGAATCGCTCTACCAGCGCTCGCTCTACAAGATTGGTGAAGCCGACTGCCTGAAGAGCACTGGCGAAGAGTTCCCAGTTGAGATCTCTCTGACTGAATTTCAGTCCGCGGAAGGGCCCCGCTACATGGCTAACGTCCTCGACGTATCTGAGCGGCGGGAAGTAGAAAGACTGAAGAAGGAGTTTGTGGCAACTGTTAGCCACGAATTGCGAACGCCGCTTACTTCGATTCGCGGCTCCCTCACTCTTCTAAACGTTGGCGCGCTCGGTGTGCTTCCTGATCAGGCTAAGAAGGTGGTGGCTCTGGCCGAACGCAACACGATTCGCTTGATCACGCTGATCAACGATATTCTCGACATCGAAAAGATCGAATCGGGCAAATTGGACATGGTATTTGATACGGTGCCTATCGCCACCGTAGTCGATCGTTCAGTAGAAGCGGTGAAATCGTTTGCTGAGCAACAGGAGATTAAATTCGAGGTCAAACCCAGCCAATCAACCGTATTTGCCGATGGCGATCGCTTGGTACAGGTGATCGTCAACCTCTTGTCCAACGCGGTCAAATTCTCACCTCAGGGCTCAACGGTTACTGTGGCAGTTGAGGAAATTCCTAACTGGATCGAGGTCAAGGTAATCGATCATGGCCGAGGCATTCCGGCAAAATACAAAGAATTGCTTTTCCAGCGTTTTCAACAGGTTGAACACGCCGACTCTAAGAAGAAGGGTGGAACGGGTCTGGGATTGGCTATATGTAAGGGCATCATCGAACAACACGGCGGCAGCATAGGCGTCGATAGTGAAGAAGGTAAGGGCTCGACGTTTTGGTTTAGAATTCCACCCGCCCAGACCGCCGCCAAATCGCTTGCTACAAAGGCTTCCTAGTTGAGGAGAGCAGGGCTTGAAGGTACTAATCATCGACGATGAAGAAGACACGCGCAGCATAGCCAGCATGAGTCTGGGACTCCTGGGCGGCCATGATGTGGTCGAGGCTGGTAGCGGTCAAGAAGGGATCGAGCGAGCTGCTGCCGAAAAGCCTGATGTCATCTTGCTTGATTTGCTCATGCCAGGCATGGATGGTGCCGAAACCCTCACCAACCTCAGGAAAAATCCGGACACAACCAAGATCCCAGTCATCTTTCTCACCGTCAAAGGCATGTTTTCCGAATTCGACCAGCTCAAGGAACTCGGTGCCCTGGCGGTATTGAACAAGCCCTTTGATCCGACCTTGCTAAGTGGACAGATATTCGAGATTCTGAAGGCGAAAGGCAATCGTGCTTAAAATAATTAAATCAATTATCTCAATTCAGGGTATATGGATGCTGGGGGATGCCCGGCGTAGGCAGGGGTGGACATGAAAGTTCTAATTATCGACGACGAAGAAGATACGCGCTCGATCGCCAGTATGAGCCTCAGTCTCCTGGGCGGCATCGACGTTGTCGAGGCAGAAAGCGGCCAAGAGGGCATTGCCAAGGCCGAGGCCGAAAAGCCGGATGCGATATTGCTAGATATGATGATGCCAGTAATGGACGGTGAAAACACACTATCGGCGCTGCAAAAGAACAGCTTCACCGAAAAGATTCCAGTTATCTTCCTGACCGCCAAAGCGATGAGTTCGGAAATAGAACGCCTAAAGCGCATGGGGGCAAAAGGCGTCTTGACCAAACCATTCGATCCCACTTCTCTTGCTTCGCAAGTGAAAGCAATTCTGGAGGCCTAAGTGACAACGCAGGGCTGGCAGGAAACTTACGGTGAACTGAAAGAGCAGTATGTGAAGCGCTCTGCCGAGAGGGTTTCCAAAATAGTGGAAATGCTCGGCTTGTTGATCGAACGGCCAACAGATATGGACGTTGTCAGCCAGTTGGGCAGACAGTTTCACTGGCTGGCCGGCTCCGGTTCGATGTACGGTTTTTCTCAGGTTTCAGTGCTTGGCACCGAAGGTGAGAATTTCTGCGAAGGCATCTTGCGCTTGAGGCGTACGCCCACCAACGAAGACCTGACTAAGCTCAAGCATCTTCTCAATAGCCTCTCAGCCGAGTTCTCCAAAAACCAAGCTAAGTCCGTTACTACCAATCTTGGCCGTCCTGCCCCTGCTGCCAAGTCGGACAAAACCGAAATTCTTATCGTGGACGAAGACCAAAATGACCTGCTCATGCTCACTCGCCTGGTGGAAGAGCATGACATGCAGGTGCGCAGCGCCCGTTCAGCGGCCGGCGCCGCCGCCGAAATAACCCGATCGGTGCCGTCTGGGGTGATCATCGAAATCCCACTGCCGGATGGCGATGGCTATGAGCTGGTCGAGAGGCTACGCAATATGCCGGGCGGAGATGATCTTGCCATTATCATCGTCAGTAAACAAACCGGTTTCCTGGACAAAGTGCGCTCGATCCACTGCGGAGCAGACGCTCATTTCGAGAAGCCGTTTGATACCAAATCCATGTTCAGGCGTCTTAAACACGTGCTGGACAAGAAGCGTCTGGAGCCACCAAAGATTCTCTCGGTTGAGGATGATCCTGACCAGGCCGCCTTCATACGAGCCTTCCTGGAATCGGCTGGCTATCAGGTAAGAACCTGCACCGACCCCAAACAGTTCGACGCCTTTCTTTCGGCCTTTCAACCGGATCTGGTGCTGCTTGATGTAATGCTGCCGGGAATGACGGGCTACGAATTAGCCAAGTATGTCAGGCAGAACGAGCGATTTGCCGCCCTACCGATTATCTTTTTGACCACCCAGGGCCAACTGGAAGCACGGATAGAAGCCGCCAAAAGTGGTGTCGATGAGCACCTGGTCAAACCTGTTGCTCCGGCGCTTTTATTGTCTTGTGTTTCCTCGAAGCTGGAACGGGCCCGCTTCCTCAAGACGCTCATGCATAAAGACGGCCTGACCAATCTCCTCAATCATTCTGCCTTCATGGAACAGGCGCAGGCTGCCATTGCTCATGAAAAGCGGCACAACAGCCATCTCACTATGATTATTCTCGATATTGACTATTTCCGTTCGATCAACGAGCGGCATGGTTATCCCGGTGGAGACAAGGTTCTGGTGACGCTTTCATTACTGGTGCGTCGTCGCTTGAGGCAGTCAGACATAATCGGGCGCATTGGCGGCGACGAATTGGCAGTGATAGCCGAAGGTTTAGACGATCAAGAGTCTTACAACTTAGCCAGCCGTTTACTAAACGATTTCGCCGCTACCTCGCATGTCACTGTTTCACATGTCGGTTTTTACGGGACGCTGAGCGCTGGCGTAGCGATGTTCGATCCTAAAACCATGGATCTGCAGTCCTGGGTGAAAGCAGCTTACGATGCTGTTGCCGCAGCAAAACATGCTGGACGCAACTGCGTCATGACACCAAAAGTCGATCAACTTTCGAAATCACGATAGCGAACGGCTCACTATCTTAAGAAGTTCGCCGTCACTTAAAGTATGTTCGTCAGAAGCGTCGATATATCCGCAGGCTCCCAGTTCTCGGGCGACGACATCAGCTATATGCTCCCCTTCCGAGGAAAGCACCGTATTCGC
>PSRH01000203.1 GCA_003175915.1 Candidatus Melainabacteria bacterium
CCGAAGACGTTCAATTTGCCGAAGGTACGACCAATCATGCTAGGACCACCGGCAGATTTGCTACTACCTTTTACAAGCGGTTTGGCAGCTAAGGGTTCCAAGGGTTTGCCCGGAAAGGAAGCATCGTCTAAAACCTTCTCGCCAACGGCCTGACTGGCAGAGGCATCCCCCCCGCCACTGGTATCAAGCTCCTGGCTCTTTTCACTATGGCTTGCTTTCCGCGGCGCGGCCGCTACCTTTTTGTTATCCGGAGCGCCACCGGCATTCTTGGACTTGCCGCCTGGCATCTTGAAACCATGCCCAATTGCTTTGGCGCCGTTCATAAATCCATCTTTGACTTTCTTGCCACCGCCGGCCACCTTCGCTCCTGCCGCTTTGGTGCCACTCATAATGCCGCTGCCGGCTGCTTTGAAGGTTTTGACATAGCTGTTCTTTATGTCGTTGATGCCAGAGACCACTCCTCCATCTGATGAGCTGGGAGTAAGCGGTTTATCCCCGCCCTTCTCTTTAGCTACATGCGTTTTCTTCTCGCTTTTAACTGGCTTGTCGACTTTCTCGACTGGCTTTTCTTCTTCAGATTCAAGACTGCTCAGCGCCGAACGAGTGCTGCTCTTCTTAGCCTCAGCCTTTTCTTCCGGTTTTTCTTCGGATTTGTTAGCCTTGCTCGCCTTAGTCGCCTTAGTCTTAGTCGCCTTAGTCTTGGCACCCGGCGCTTGTATACTGGCATAGGGATCGAGCAGCGACTGCGGTCCAGCCCATACCCTGACATTGCTCGATACCGTAAGAGCTGCAGCTAGAAGGATGCAACCTTTGGGAGCTTTCATGAAAGAATCTCTCCTTTATCTGCCGTTTTTTGATCTCGACTGTTATAGCACAACAAGCTGGGTAGCCATGAGGGTCTGAGTCTGAGCATTCCTTCAAATTGAAAATTTCAAGGAGCGCAGGCTCTTCTCGCGCTGGCTGATTTAGCCTCAAATGTTTATAATCTGCCTTTGAAGACCCGAAATTTAGTTCGAGCGCAGCGCCCAACACCCGCAACATAAAAGGACAATTAGCGTGCCTACAGATTTCCAGACGACCGTTCCGATCTTCTTGTTGATAGTGTTTGGATATACCGCCCTGGTCCTTTTCCTCGGTGGAAAAAAGGCCTATTTCGAGCCATGGCAAAGTCCGCCAGATGATCCTGAGAAAAAACATTCTGAAGAGGCAACGCTAAAACCGGGTGCCAGTCCGTGGAAAGTCGGAGAAGCACCCAGCTCTGGCGCCGAGAAAGCTCAGGATCACTCCTGAACTAGCAACTGCAAGAGTTCAGACTAGTCTGAGAGAAAATCAGCGACGAGCTGGTCAACCTCAGCAATGTTCACGTCGGCATGATAGTCCACCAGTCCGATGGCGCCTTCAGGCAGAACCATTTTGATCGCCTGCGCCTGGCGCTTCTTGTCGTGCAGGATCGCTTTGCTAAGTTTTTCGACGGAAATGGACGCCGGGACACGGGTCGGCAGTCCGCTCCGCTTCAATAGAGAGGTAAGGCGCGGCAAATTGTCTTTATCTATTTTGTTACGCTTGATGCCCAGGGTTGTAGCAAAGACAAGTCCTACAGCTACTGCTTCGCCATGGCTAAGTTCAAAATCGCTAGCTGCTTCCAAAGCATGGCCAAGGGTGTGCCCCAAATTGAGGCAACGTCGCAAATCTTTCTCCTGCGGATCCTTTGCCACCACAGATAGTTTCATTTTGATGCAACTTGTGATGATTCCCGGCAGGGCGACGTGATCGTAGGCAAAGTGCTCATCCAGACACTCTTCTAAAAAGGGGAAAAGGGGCTTTGGCCCGGCTACATATTCGCTTTCGTTGGCAATGGTTTTTTCGATCATGCCGTATTTGATAATTTCAGCAAGACCCGAGACGAAATCGCGTCGCGGTAAAGTCGCCAACAGCGAGGTGTCCACGACGATAGCGCTGGCAAAATAAAACGCGCCGGCAAGATTTTTGCCGGCCGGCAAATTGATTCCTGTTTTGCCACCAATGGCCGCGTCTACCTGAGCTAGAACCGTGGTCGGCACGGCAATGAAATTAATGCCTCTCAGATAAGTAGCAGAGGCAAATCCCCCGATGTCGGTTACGGCACCTCCTCCCACAGCCAAAATCGTGTCGCTGCGAGTAAAACCCAGTTCTTGCAGGCGCTCCCAAGTATTGTTCAGGCAGGTCAGCGATTTGCCAGCCTCACCATCCGGAACCTCCATGACCGAAACACTAAGACCCTTATCGCCCAGACTGGCGACGATTTTGGCCAGCGTCATAGGCGGAAGTGTCGGCTGCTTGAGTAAGAGTATCTTCTCGCCAGCGCGCGTTTGCCCGACTATGGCGCCCAGCTTGGCAAGCTCGTCGCCACCAACAAATACTTTCGTTTGTTGCGCCAGAGAGGTCTGCCAGAGCAGTGTTAATGAGGGACCGTGGTGCGTCTTATGTCTGGACGTCGTCATAGGCCTTAGTCTTTTTTCTGCCTGGTCGCTTCTGGAGCCAGGGCCTTTCTAAGTTCTCGACAATATTCTTTGTATTGATCGAAATTGGCTTTTACATCGTATATGCTATCGCCGCCAAATTTGTCCAGTAACGCATCGGTCAAGATAATGCATACCATGGCTCGGCAGACAACCGATGCAGCTGGAACGGCGCAAACATCCGACCTTTCGTAATGGGCCCGCGCCGGCTGGAAATCCGGAAATGATAGAGAATCCAGACCATCCCTTAGAGTAGGAATTGGTTTCATATAAGCGCGCACAACCAGGCGCTCACCATTAGTCATGCCACCCTCTAAGCCACCAGCATGATTCGTCACTCTTTGGAAGGGCAAGTCTGCCCCCTGCGCTCCCACATACAAGGGATCATGAGCTTTGGAGCCCGGTCCAGCCGAGCAAGCAATGCCATCACCAAATTCCACCGCTTTGATCGCCTGAACACTCATTAGGGCCTGGGCGATCCTGCCGTCCAGCTTTCGATCCCACTGGGTATAACTACCGAGGCCAATCGGCAGACCTTCAGCGATCACTTCAACAATACCTCCCAAAGTGTCGCCACTCTGCCAGGCATCGCTTATTCTGCCTTTCATCGCCTCCGCGCTTGCATCGTCGAGGCAGAAGAGCTCAGATTTTCTTGCGCGAGTATCGATCTCATCAAAGCTCAAGGCTTTAGTATCCACCGAGGCCCTGACGTCGTTTATCTGGATCACATGAGCGAGCGTCCTCACCTGGAAATAGTTCAACAACTGCTCGCAGATCGCCCCGATCGAGACGCGCGATGCAGTTTCTCTGGCACTCGACCTTTCCAGCACGTCTCGTATGTCCTTATGGCGGAATTTTACTGTTCCAGCAAGATCGGCGTGCCCCGGACGAAATTGTTTGATTGATTTTTTCTCCAGCTGCTCGACCGCCTTTTCATCCAGCCCGTTCAGCTTTTCAACGGACATGACATATTCCCAGTTGCTAAAATCTCGATTTTCCACCAGAAGAGCGATTGGCGCACCAGTAGTGGTACCATGCCTGATGCCGCTCAAAATTTTAGCCTGGTCCTTTTCGATCTTTTGCCTGTTACTTCGCCCGTAGCCCATTTGCCTTCTGGCTAACTCTTCGTTAATTGCGCTTATGCTAACGGGCAGGCCGGCGGGCAGCCCTTCCAGAAAGGCAATCAAAGTCTTGCCGTGAGATTCTCCACTAGTTAAAAAGCGCAACATAAGAACTAAGTAGCTCTCGGATAACTGATAATAAATCTTACATTAGATGGGCCGATTCGGTCCGGAGTTATGCTGTCATATGAAGCAAAAACCGCTCAAGGGCACTGTCAGTGTACCAGGAGATAAATCAATCTCCCATCGTGCCCTCATCTTCTCCACCCTCCTTGAGGGAATTTGCGAAGTAAAAAATTGTTCTCAAGCCGTCGATTGCGAGAGCACAGCCGAGTGTCTCAGTGCTCTGGGCGTGCGCATCGATCGCGAGAGGGAGCGGGGAGCTGTTACGAAAAATGTCACAGTGCACGGTCAAGGGCTCGCTTCGCTGAAGCGGCCATCGACTACTTTGTTCGCCGGCAACAGCGGCACGACTATTCGCCTGCTATCAGGGCTCTTGGCGGGGCAGCCTTTCGACTCGGTTCTTGATGGCGACAAATCCATACGGAAAAGGCCTATGCAACGCGTCACTAAGCCGTTAGCGGAAATGGGAGCCAGCATAGAGTTTTTAAGCACCGGCAATGGTCACGATAGTGGTGAGAAATTACCAGTCACTGGTTACGCCCCCTATAGCATCCGCGGCGGTAACCTGACTGGTCGAAGCTTTGATCTAGCCGTAGCTTCCGCCCAGGTGGAGACAGCCATTTTACTGGCCGGATTACAAGCCGATGGCGCCACTACAGTCAACCTACCCGCCCCGGTTAGGGACCATACTCGCCGCATGTTTCAGTATTTGTCCGTGCCTCTCGTTCATGCCGATGAACGAACGCTTTCCGTTAAGCGTCTCACCACTCCACCAAAAGCGAAGCGCATTGACGTGCCGGCCGACATGTCCTCGGCTGCCTTTTTCATGGTGGCAGCCTGTCTTGTAGAAGGTTCCGATCTCTTGCTTAAGGACGTGGGTATGAATCCCGGCCGGTTGCTTGCTTTGGAAGTTCTAAAATCTATGGGTGCGGCAATTTCAATTGAGAATCCCAGGAGTTTTGGACTGGAGCCGGTAGCGGATATCAGGGTCAAACACGAAGGTCGTCTTAAGGGCGCCAGTATCGGAGGAGCAGAAATTGCTCGTGGCATTGATGAAATCCCTATTCTGGCTCTGGCAGGCGCCCTCTGCCAGGGCGAATTCACAGTCAGCGGCGCTGAGGAGTTACGCCACAAAGAAAGTGACCGATTAGAGATGATCACCGACAACCTCAAGGCTGCCGGAGCCGACCTTGAGGCCAGGCAGGATGGCTTTGTCATCCGCGGACAAGCCTCGCTTGCCGGTGGCTCTCAGTGGAAGACGCACGAAGATCACAGGCTCGCCATGACCGGACTGATCGCCAATTTGATTTGCCAGGAAAAACTGGATATTGAGGAAACTGATTCGATCAAGATCTCTTACCCGACATTCGCCATGGACCTGGCATATCTTACTGATTGATCACCGTCCACTTGCCGCCATTCCAGGCAAACAGCATTTTTGAAATGACGTGATCGCCTCGATCAAAAATTCTTAGAGCAGCGCTTCGCATTCTATCGACAGCAGCCCGATCGTTTCCTTCGACAAAGAATACTGCGTCCCGGGCCGGCACCATGGCAGATAACCTACCACTTTTGCATAGCTTAGCCTGGGCATTCCAAAATTTATCGTCAAGCAGCCAAGAGCTTTCTGTTGTGCCGTCACCGACCAGGTAATGTATGCCATTATCGCTTTCGATGCGGGGCAAACCATGAGTACGAGTGAAATTAGACCAGGCTCGCTGTCTTGCCGCATTCCCACTCAGTTTATATTGGCTCAGGATACTGGTATTGGCCATTTGCATCGACTCCGGCCGGTCGAAGGCATAAACCAGGTAAAGATCCCCAAACAGCGGTTCGCAGGCAAGTTTTTGCGGGACCGGCGCTGAGGACATCATTCCATTTGCATTCTTGACGTACTCCGCATCTTTGATCAGGGGAATCAGGTTGTTGATTTCATTTGCAGCCTCCCCGGTCTTTTTTGTTTCTTCCAGGGCTTTGAGCTGTGCCAATAAAGCATCAAAGCGCGATGAAGGATCATCTTTACCTCGTCGCCATGGATTATCGAGGTA
>PSRH01000005.1 GCA_003175915.1 Candidatus Melainabacteria bacterium
CTTAACCATACCGTTGAGGTGATACCAGCCATTAAGAATGGTGCGGCACCGGCAGTGGGGCGGCTTGGAGAAGACGCGCCCGCGGGGAATTGAGAGAAAATACAAAAGCATATCCAAATCATCACCAAAGTATAGACTTTTTTGATACAATCGTTGTGCCACCTAAAGTGGTGGTATGTTGCATATCAACTCCGGGTCGTTCTCGTATCGAGCCTCTCGGGCGGTTGTCTTGCAAGCAAATCATTTGGTCTGGGGACGCCCTTTTGGAGGGAAGTTCTTTCATACGGTTGGAATAGAAATATCCATTTATAAAGGAGAAAAACATGGCAAGTTCGAAAAGGTCTTCTGGCAAAAAGCTGAAGAGTTCAGCCAAGTCGGCCAGACCAGCTAAACTAGCGACCCACAAGAAAGTGGGCGGGGCTCGCAAGCTTCACCGTAAGGCTACCGTAAAGCACGCAGCCAAGGCAACGTTCCGCTCCGATGACCAATATATGAAGTTCAGCGGTAAATTCACCGTGCGTCTGCCGAAATCGCTGCACCAAGCTCTGGTTGAAAGAGCCGAGAAAGAGGGGGTAAGCCTCAATCTGTTCGTCACCAATGCTCTTTCCAGAACAGTAGCCGTCCCCGGCAAGCACAAGAGATAAATCTCTAGATTCGTGCCACGGATCAATCAATAAGAGGAGGCGTCAGCGCCTCCTCTTTATTAATTAGAATTACGTCCTTTTGCCATCAGCGCCTCACCTTTGGTGGCTTGCTGATCTTGTGCTTGGGCTCACAGGCCCCGTGCAAAGGCGAAAAATTAGACACCGGTAAAGAATTAACACAGACTAATGCTTATCTGTATTTCTTTGACGCTCCTCAAAGAAAAGGATAGACTCAACTGCGTTTTTGTTGACAGCTTCTTCAAAGCGCCATGCGCTGAAGAAAAACATAGGTAGCCAATTATTGATGTCTGAGCAAATTCCAGTTCTAAATCTAAAGGAACAGTACCAGCAATTCCAATCTCAATTGGAGGAAGCGGTGCTGAACGTATTGCGGAGCGGCCGTTACATCTTGGGCGACAATGGCGTTCGCCTTGAAGGGCAAATTGCTGCCTTGTCTGGATGCCGCCACGGCATCGGCGTCGCTAACGGAACAGACGCGCTCAACTTGGCGCTATGGGCATTGGATATTGAAGCTGGTGACGAAGTGATCACCACACCATTCACTTTTGCTGCCACCGTAGAAGCGATCGCCTTCCGGCGAGCTAAGCCGGTATTTGTAGATATCGATCCCGTCACGTATAACATTGATGCCAGTTTGATCGAAAAAGCGATCACACCTCGCACCAAGGCGATCATGCCGGTACATTTGTTCGGATTGCCGGCTGATATGGACACGATTCTCGCCCTAGCCGACAAGTATTCACTGAAAGTGATCGAAGACAATGCTCAGGCAATCGGAGCTACCTACAGAAACCGCCCGACCGGCAGCCTTTCCCATCTGGCATGCATAAGTTTCTACCCAACTAAGAATCTCGGTGCCTGTGGCGATGCCGGCATGGTTGTCACCAATGATGATGCGCTCGCCGAACGGCTGAGAGTTTTACGCGCCCACGGCATGAGAAAACGCTATTACCACGACGAGCTGGGTGTCAATAGCAGGCTGGATGAGGTGCAAGCAGTCATCCTCCTTTCCAAATTACCTTATCTTGCTAAATGGAACGCCAGACGCCGGGAAGTAGCAGAGCTCTATGACAAAGCTCTGGTTGGCTGCCCGAATATCGTGCCACCAAAAGTAAGTTTTTCAGACAGGGAGCATGTTTGGCATCAATACACGATCAGGGTCAAAGATGGTGCCGCTCAATCAAGTAATGGTTCAGCAAGCCGGCACGCCCGTGAGATCGTCATGGACAAACTGGCCAAGCAGGGTGTTGGTTCGATGTGTTACTACCCGGTCCCCCTCCACACCCAGACCGCATTCAAGGAATATGGTTATCGACAGGGGGATTTTCCGATAGCCGAAGCGGTGGCAAGCCAGGTGCTGTCCCTGCCGATGTACCCGGAATTGACGGAAGCACAGGTCAATCAAGTGGCGATCACCCTGAAAGAAGTGGTCCAAGATGGAGCAGGCTTTGCCCCTCACAAGTTGACACCCAGTCCGTCCCTAGCTAATTGATTCATGTACAACGCCAGTCCTGAAGCACCACCAAGTCCGTACAGCATCAGCCATTCCGCCCGAATCGGCAAGAATGTGAGGCTGGCACCGTTTGTCTACATCGCCGATGGTGCCGTAATCGAGGACGACGTGATCGTAGAACCCGGTGCGGTGATTTACGAAAACACCGTAGTCGGTCGCGGATCCTTTGTCGGCTCTCAGTGCATCCTGGGAGAGAAGTTGACCGACTACCACCAGAGCTTAAGCTACAAAAATCCGCCATTGATCATCGGGCAAAACAGTGTTCTGCGCTCAGGCACAATCATCTATGCCGGATCGACAGTAGGGGCCCGTTTCCAGACAGGACACCGCGCTGTCATTCGAGCCCGCAGTATTTTTGGTGATGACTGCAGTTTCGGCACTCTTTCTCAATCGGACGGTGAAATTAGAGTCGGCAATAATTGCCGCTTTCACAATAACGTTTTTATTGCCACCTTCACCACCATCGAGGACAACGTCCATTTTTATCCAATGTCATGCACCGTCGATAGCCTCCATCCGCCATGCCAGAAAGGCCGGGCCGGCCCCTATGTCGAAGCGGGAGTGATCGTCGGCGCCAAAGCTCTGCTCTTGCCAAGAGTACGAATCGGCACAGGTGCAGTGATCGCAGGGGCTTCGGTAGTGACGCACGACGTCCCCCCTGATATGGTTGTCGCCGGCGCTCCGGCAAGAGTGATTAAAAACAAACACGACGTAAGATGCCATATCGAAAACAGGCCGGCTTATCAAGTCGCCCAAGAAAATGAATCTGCTTGATCAACCGGATCAACTTCGAGTACGGACCCTCACAGAAAGAGATCTGGAGGAGTTTCGCGCCCTTAGATTGCGTGGGCTGAAAGAAGACCCGCACGCATTCGGTATGTCCTTCGAGGAGGCCTCTCACACCCCTTTAGAGGATTGGAACAAGCTTTTGAGCAACGAGCATGGGTCCTTTATCCTCGGAGCATTCGCTCCCCAGCTCATTGGCTTGGTAGCCTTTTCGAGATCACCGCGCATCAAAACGCGCCACAAGGGGCATATCTGGGGGATGTACGTAATCCCTGAAGCCCGCGGTCGCGGCATCGGCAAGACTTTGATGCAAAATGCGCTGGCTAAATTGCAAGCGATCGACGGATTGGCAGTAGTCACTCTTTGTGTAGTGACACTAAACACGGCAGCTCGCTCCTTATACTTAAACCTGGGCTTTGTCCCATATGGTTTGGAAAAGCGCGCTCTCAGAGTCAATGGTGAATACCTTGACGAAGAATTGTTGTCGATCAATCTGGCTCATTAGCCGATCATCGCGAACAGGTAGAGCTAAACTAGCCATTCGATTTCGGCACTTTGAGCAAGACACGACCGTTGCCGACTCGTCGCGTCACCTGCGTGTCATCGAAATGGGAAAGCATAGCCATGGCGTACTTTCTTGTGATCTTCATTCGTTCTTTGAATTCGCTGGGAGTAATTTCTCTTTTGGCTTGCCATAGCGAAGCAAGAATACTGTGTCCTGAATCCAGGGCCTTTGTCGAACAAACGAATTCGTGAGCGATACGCTTAGCTTTCCCCAGCCGTTCCAGATCGTCAAGAGCTCTGTCAATTTCACTTTGCTTGGCTCTGCACAAGCCTGGTAAGGCATCACTCTCGATGCAAACCGTCTTGGACAACACTTCTTCGACAGCGGCAATCGTTTGCGGATTAGCCTTAATGGACTGGACTCGCTGTTTTGCTTGAGGTGAACAAAGTTTCTCGCCCTCTCTGATAAGCCGTTCCGAAGACACCAGGTCGTCTATTGCTTTTGCCAAGACGGTTCTTTCAAGGACGGGATTGAGAGCTATTCGCAACTGTTCAAGAGTGATGCCAGCGGGTTTGCTTGAGTCGCCTGCAGCCGCTTCCAATTCAGACAATTTGGTCAGAGCCTGGCTCTTAAGCTCCTCGTAGAATTCCTGGCTGAGCAGGAAATTACTTACCTCCCTAAGTTGTTGTTTTTCATGCAAGCTCTTAATGACACCATCCCTCAATTCAACTGGCAGAAAAAGCGCCAGAGTTTCTCTGGTGATTGTATTCTGAGGACTGTTTTGCATAAACCATAAAGCCGCTTCCTCATATCGACCGGCAACGAGCAGCTTGCTGAACTCAATCAAAAGCACGCGGCTTAGCCATTTTGGACGGGCCTTAAACAATATGGCTCCGCCGGCCATTTGATCGTCGCCGAAACGCACCACATATCTCTCCCCAGGCTCTGCTATAAGAGGTTCCTCCAGGGTTATCTGGGCCAGAAACTTTTGCTTGAGGCGCTCCTTGTCTATTGGCATCACCTGCGCGAAGCCAAGCATGCCGCCAATATCGGCAGTGCCGTGATAGAACCTGATTGGTTGCGACTTTATTTGCTTCTCACCGGCTTTCCCATGGTTAGCAAAGAGTTCAAGCGAGACCAAAAGTGTTTTAGTTTCGGAAACAGAATCGCCAAGAACGGCCTGCCCCCGCTTCACTTTTTCATGCTCTTTGACAGCAAGATTGATGGCCAGCCTCTGACCGGGGTGAGCCCGCTCGATCGACTGCCCAAACGTTTCCAATCCGCGCACCCGCGCTTTCAGTCCAGCCGGCTCAAGCACCACAGCGTCACCTTGATGGACACAGCCGCGCACCAGAGTGCCGGTTACCACCAGCCCGTGTCCGACCATGCTGAAGGCGCGATCGACAGGCAGGTAGACGGGCATATTAGCGAGTGGCGACAGAGTGCGGCTGGGAATTGTGGCCAGACATTTTACGATCGCCGCTTTCAGCTCCGCAAAGCCACTTTCGGTGACGCACGAAACCGGCACCGCTTCCAGCATTTCCAAATCATACTTAGCAAGCAAAGTTGACAACGCGGCAATCGTGGACGGTAATGATTCCTTCTTAGCCAGATCGCTTTTGTTCAAGACCAGCAAGACTTTCTTGACGCCAAGCAGACTAAGAATCTCGACATGTTGCAAAGTCTGTGGCATTGGGCCTTCATCGGCTGCCACCACAAGTAGTGCCAAATCCAGGGCACCAACACCGGCAATCATGTTCTTGAGAAATTTACCGTGCCCGGGCACGTCGATGAAACCGACGTGGAAATGCGCTCCTTCGCCAAATGATCGAGGCGCCGCCAGCCGCAAATGCGCGAAACCGAGATCGGTTGTCATCTGGCGTTGCTTTTCTTCTTTGAGCCGGTCGGTATCGATGCCGGTCAGTCGCTTCAAGACCGAGGTCTTTCCGTGATCCACATGTCCGGCTGTCGAAACTGTAAAGTAAAGATCGCCGTGGTCCAACTTTCTTACTCTTTAGAAAAGCTTGTCAACTTTGGGATCCGGCACAGGGTAAAATCATTGCTTCGGGAGCTTCGCCTGGTTTTACCAGGCGGCAAGTCCAAGAGATTATCACCGCTTAGAGAATAAACTTGCTTCATCAGTTAATCGATCCAATTCTACAGGCTATCAGAGACGGGGTAGCAGCCTGGGGCTACCCGGCAGTAGTGGTAATGATGGCCATAGAGTCAGCCAATATACCGCTGCCTAGCGAGGCAATCATGCCTACCGCGGGCATTCTTGTCCAGCAAAGTAAAATGAACATTCACCTGGCAGCGCTAGCCGGCGCCATTGGCTGCCTGCTCGGCTCGATTCCCTCTTATTTTCTTGGACTTTATGGCGGTAGACCATTCCTGACCAAGTATGGACGCTGGTTTTTGCTCAAACAGAAAGACCTTGATCTGGCAGACAAGTGGGTCGATCGTTACGGCGACCTCACCTTTTTCATCTGCCGTATGCTGCCTGTAGTGCGCACCTTCATCTCCTTTCCGGCCGGCGTCCTCAAGGCTCACTTTGGCATGTTCTGTCTCTTTACTTTTATCGGTTCCTTAATTTGGTGCTATTTTCTCACCTGGGTCGGCATTAAGTTCGGCGAAAACATGGAAACGTTCGTCACCCTGTGGCATCGCTTTGACCTGGCCATCGTGGTTTTGGTCATAGCAGGGGGCGCCTATTACCTCTATCACCATCTCAAATCTGATTGAAGCGAATCTAAACCTTTACAAGGTTTTCCGGTACTGACGACGTCTTGTGTCCTGGCGGATCTGCAAGAGGTCATCCAAGAGAGCACGCCTCTCCGGCCCATCCCAACGCTTCAGCCAATCTTCAACGGCTTGTTGAATCATGCCGCTTTTGTCTGGAGAATGGGCGCCATAGAGATGCTTCAATTCCAGCCAAATGGATTGTAAGGCAGCCAACTGTTCGGAAGGAAGCTTGACGGTGTAGGCGATGTACTTCCGTTCGGCGTTGTCGCTGTGGCGAAAGGGCAGCTCGCTGCGGGCAATATTCTTGGAAACCGTGGATTCCATTGCAAAGGCCCCTCCCGTCTCCTCCTGCTCTTCCTCTGAGCCCGCCGGCAGAAGACCTTCTCGACTTAGCCGCTCCTGCTCATCTGTCATTGCGCTTTCTCTTCATAACAGCCGGGTCAATCGTCCCCTTCGTCGACGAAGAGAACACCTTTTTAGCAACATTGTACAAGCGGCCGCCTTCCGGTGGATAATCTTGCCAATCATCCAAGATATTTGCCGCCTAAAGGCGGTTTTTCTCAGGAAACTATGGGAACACCACCATGCTAACAGTTGATTTTTTTAAATTTTGGCAGACAATCAGGACATGGCTAATGCTTCACAGCTATTAGGAAGCCTGAGGGACCTTGCCAATCAAGGGCCGCCTCCCGGTATGATTAAGGATCTCACTCGTTTAACGGTAGAAAGGGTAATGCGCGACAAGATTCTTCTTGGCCTTGTCATTGTTGGCTTATTTGGCATTTTCGTCGGCGGCTTTTCGGGACGGGAAGAAAGACCCGCAGTCAAGGCCGTGGAGTCACACGAAGCAGCCCAGCCGACCGCGGCGAAAACCTCGGTGGTCGCGCCCACTTCCTCTTACGCAGCCGGCGACCCTCTGGATGCTACGCTGGCTACCGATTTTGTTAAGTGGTGGGTGAGTGGTGCCATGGATTACTCGGCTAATGGTTCGGCCAAAAGCCACGCCACCGCTTTTCACTGGATGACTCCTGAGGCTCAGTCAATATTTGAAGCTAACTTCTGGCCCAACGATCTGGCTGCCGGCATCGCTCAGGGACAGATAGTCGGTGCCTTTCAACCGGTAGGCGTGCAGGCGGAGGCAATCAATCCCGACGGTAGTGTAGTCGTCGGTCTCTCCGGTACGCTGGTTCTCCAGTCAACCGGACGACCAACCACGCAGCAAATCTTCGCTGATATATTGGTCAGGAAAGAGCCCTCCGGGCTGAGAGTGGCCGGTCTTTACAATCGCTCTGGACCGCCTGTGAGCAGCACCGTGTACTAGTTAGGGCAGATCTACATACATGAGTCGAGAAGCCACTCTCGGACGGTTGTGGTATATTGAGCAATTCGTGGATGAGTTAGAGAGCTAACAAGCTGTTACGAACTCCAAAAACGCCGAGGTAGCTCAGTCGGTAGAGCAGAGGACTGAAAATCCTTGTGTCGCCGGTTCAATTCCGGCTCTCGGCAAATTATTATTAGATGATTCTGTGAGACTATGCAGACCTAAAGAGAACTAAGGTCTGTACCTAGCTGGCTATTGTGCCTGGTGAAAACTTGAGAGAACTCGAAACAAAAGGACACGAAAAAGGAACGGTTCGCCTCTTGGGCTTAAAGCCTCTGTTTTTTTTCCTTTTATCCGGCCTCGTCTTGATATTTGCCGGCCCTGCTTGCCCTTTTACCGACGAACAAAGCAACGATGATTTTTACGTCAAACCTTATTTGCAAATGGGAAAAAATGGCAAGCCGGATGAGCTCGAATTGCTCTGGGTAGCAAAGAGCAATCGCGACAGATGGCAGCTAGAGGTGAAAGACGGCGTTGTTGAAAAATGGCAACCTCAGGCAGCACCAGATAAAAGTTTTGTCTTAACCCCGCATCCATCGCCCCTCTTTCGCTGCCGCATCAAAAGTCTCGCGCCAGGAGAACCCTTTCGCTATCGGCTTTTGAAAAATGGCAAAGAGGCCTTTCAGGCCCGAGCCATAGCTTTGAAAAAAGCGGGGCAGTCGTGTCGAGTCGTTCTCTTCGGTGATATGGGAGCGAATACGGAAGGACAGCGTAAAGTCGCCTATCGGATCTTGGAGGCCAAGCCGGAACTCCTTGTCCTGCTAGGCGACATCAGCTACGATTTCGGTCTCTACTCAGAATATCTGAACAAATTTTTTCCCATCTACAATTGCGACAAGGCTTCCCCTGAGATGGGCGCACCGCTTCTCAGGTCGATCATTGC
>PSRH01000069.1 GCA_003175915.1 Candidatus Melainabacteria bacterium
CCGGTTGGCTGCTGCCATTGAGATTGGCCAAGTTGGCCGGAGTTCCCGGTTGGCTGCTGCCATTGAGATTGGCCGAGTTCGCCGGAGTTGCCGGCTGGCTGTTGCCATTGTCCGGAGTTATCGGCGGGTTGCTGCCATTGAGATTGGCCGAGTTGTCCCGAAGTGTCCGCTGGTTGTTGCCACTGAGGTTGGCTGAGCTGACTGCTTGGTGGCTGTTGCCACTGAGATTGGCCAAGTTGCCCGGAGCCTTGATCCAAGAACGTCCCTGGCGGACTATGCGCCCAGTTTCCTGCTTGGCTTTGGGCGCTGGACGGCTGCCCGACCAGGGCAATTACAAGCGTCAGAAAAATGTCAAATTTTCTGACGTGCGGGTATTTCCTCAGGCCACCAATATCTTGCTTGGCCAGGGTTTGCATCGCACCTACTCGCTTTGATAGAGGCTGCTCGTCTTTATTGGTTTCAAGCTGGCGATCTTTTCTTTCAGGTAAGCGACCGCGACTTTCATCTGATCGGATTTTTCGGCTACCGCTATATCAGGCATCACACCTACTTTGTTGATGTCCGAACCACTCGGCGTCAGGTAGCGCGAGACTGTTACGTGAATGGCAGCACCGCCGGGTAGTCGATTAATTTCCTGGACGAGTCCTTTGCCATAAGTCTTTGTGCCAATCACGATCGCTCTGGCGTTATCCTTGAGAGCGCTGGCCAAGATTTCACTGGCGCTGGCGCTATCTTCGTCAACCAAGACAACGATCGGCTGCCGGGTCATCGGCTCACCGGAAGAAAAATCAGTGTGACGGCCATGGCGACTAATTGTGCTGACAATGGAGCCGTTCTCCAGGAGCATATCAGCGATTTCCAGGGCGTTGGACAGTAGTCCGCCTGGATTGTCGCGCAAGTCCAGAACGATGCCGTCAGCATTGGCAAACTTTTGTAGAGCAGCGCGAAATTCCTTCGAGGCATCGCTGGAAATAAAGGTGGAAAGCTGTATATAACCGATACCCGAGCTGAGCTGCTTAGTACTGACGGCGTGGATAGCTATTTCTTGTCGAGTAATGCAAACGGTTTTGTTCTGGCTCCCGTGCTTCAAGGCCAGTTGAACTGGTGTGCCAATTTTTCCTCGGATGTGTTCGGCGGCTTGCTCTGGGCTCATGCCCACGGCGTTCTCGCCGTCGATTGCGACGATTTCGTCTCCAGCCCGCACCCCTGCTGTCTCAGCGGGGCCGTTCTCAATGGTGCGGGTGACGACCAGCCGGGTTGAATCCTTCGGCTGTTGAAGATTGATGCCGATGCCGACAATGTGCGCGTCTATCGCGTCGTTCTCGTCCTGAAAAGCTTTGGGGTCCAGGAAGCGCGTGTACGGATCGTTCAAGGATTCGAGCATCAGCTTAATGCATTTGTAGGCATCGCTCGTTGTCTTGAGCTGATTATCGTACTTATGCTCTAAGTCCACCCAGTTGCATCCGTTGTAGTTGGCGTCGTAGTAGTTGTCTTTTACTAGCTCCCAAGCTCGATGATAAAGCTCGGCTGGCTGCGAGCGATGGCCCTGTGCGGGCTGATAGAACATCGAAACGACGACGCAAACGCTTAAGAGGGATGTTGCCATCCTTCTGAATAGCTTCATGGATGCAAACTCAGTTATGGGGAGTAATCAATAACCTTGCCAGTCGGCAGTGGCCGCTCAGACAGGTCAGTAAGTCTCTTATTCCCGCTGGGACTTACTTTCAACAGAGGAAAGTTAAAATCCCCTCATTGACAACCAGAATTATCGACGGATTTTGATTTTGGTCAAGGCCCCACTCGACTCAAAACCATATTCTGCCCAGCGCTCAGAAACCAGGTCCTGAATCGGTTTAGACATAACGATAGGTTGCGGCCAGTCGCGGTTAAATCCCTCCGAATGCCATTTTCTGGTGGCGTCGATACCGACCTTCGATCCATATCCAAGGATTGGACAGGCGTGGTCGAGGATATCTAGCGGTCCGTCGACGAACATCATGTCGCGCCGGGGATCAGTATTGCCGAACACGTTGAGAGCAACTTCAGAGAGGTCATGAACGTTTACATCTTTGTCGAGAATGATGATGAACTTGCTGAACATCATCTGGCCCAGACCCCAGACGGCACTCATGACCTTGCGGGCGTGTCCGGGAAAGCGCTTGTCGATTGAGATAATCGCGCAATTATGGAATACCCCTTCCCAGGGCAAGTTCATGTCCACGATTTCCGGCACCAGAGTTTGAACCAGTGGCAGAAAAATGCGCTCCGTGGCTTTGCCCAAGTAACAGTCTTCCTGAGGTGGCTTGCCGACAATGGTGGTCTGATAGATAGGATTGCGCCTGTGAGTAATGGCCGTCAGTCGAAAAACCGGGAACATGCCAGCCAGGCTGTAGAAGCCAGTGTGATCGCCGAAAGGACCCTCTTCTTTCAATTCCGATTGATTAACATAACCTTCCAGGACGATTTCCGCACTGGCTGGAACTTCAAGGTCAACCGTCTTGCATTTGACCAAACGAACCGGACTTTGCCTCAAGAAACCAGCGAAGACCAATTCATCTACATCCGGAGGCAAAGGGGCGGTGGCGGCATAAGTGACGGCTGGGTCGCAGCCGATGGCCACCGCCACCTCAAGCCTATTATCAGCCTGCCTGGCAGGTGTTGCCGGAAAGACCGTGCCATAGTTAGGCGGCTCTCGATCGTTTGAGTTGAAACTTGCCCCGCGACGACTCTCTTCAAAATGACGGGCGCCGTCGTGGTGCTTGTGCCAGTGCATGCCGGTCAAGTTGTTGCCGTATTTTTGCAGGCGGTAGACTCCCAGGTTGCGGATGCCCGATTTCGGATCGCGGGTAATCACCGTCCCCAGGGTGACGAACGGTCCGGCGTCTTCCGGCCAACAAGTGATGATTGGCAGCTTGTCCAACATGGCCTCGTTGGCATCGGTGATCACCACTTCCTGGCAGGGTGCCGGGCCGTGAGTGAGTTTGGGAGGGAAGCTGCCGACTTCCAGAAGGGTGGGGAGCATAGCCAGCTTTTCGATGAATCTCTCCGGCACTTTTGGCTTAATCAGCTGGCGAATCCGGCCGGCGATTTCATCCAGATGCTCTACATCAAGGGCCAGGCAAATACGCTTCATCGATCCGAAGGCATTGATCAGGACCGGCATGTCGTAATCTTTGACTGAAGTAAAGAGGAGCGCCTTGTTGTTGCCGTTCTTGCTTTTGCTCGCTCTGTCGGTAATTTCGGCTATTTCCAGGTGACAGGAGACAGGAGCGGTAATGCGCAAAAGCTCGCCGGCTCTCTCAAGCGCATCTATATAGTCTCTTAGGTCCCCGAACGGCATGCACCAGTCCTTGAGCTAATCCGCCAAAAGTACGGTAATTGTAGCTTGCAGATGCCTTCAGGTCGGCAGGTCCTACCCAAGAGCCCTTCAGGACGAGATATAACTCAACAACCCCGGCGGTGCCGGCCCTTTGCCGGCATTCTCATAAGCGAGCGGGCGATCAAAGGTATCGCCCGAGACATGCGAGCCTGTGACCTCAGACAAGTCCATGCCTGAAATTGTGATCGTATCTGATTCTCAAATAATCAGGTATTTTGTCGCGGTTGAGCTTGGGTTTTTCCAATTTAGCCGATTGTTTATGCACTTTGAAAAACTCCGGCACACTGCCAACAGCCATACACGGCGAAGCTGATGCGGCGGCGGGAATGATTGCTGTCAGGACACAAACACTGCCGAATAGGCATATTTTCGTAGCCAGAGTCTTTGCCAAGGGAAGCAACTTGTTCATACGCTTACCCCATCTGTTTGTGTTTTAGGTCAATTGGTTGAGCTATCCAGCAGCCCCGGTTTGCGGGGCTGCTGTCGTACTCAATAAGCCGGCTTGATGTGCCGGTAAATTACGCTTTTGGCTGCCTATGTTCAATCTGAACGGTTGTTTTAATCAGCCATTCCTCCAGACTCAGTAATGTGTCAGCCTGGGTTTCCTTACGGATAGGTAGATCAAAACCTTCCACTCATGGATTATCACAGATCCGAATGGTTATGCTCGTTTGTAAGTCATTCTTTAAGATAATAATTTGGCAGAAGTCGGTTTCCAAGTCGTTGGATTCAGGCTTTTCGACTTTTTGTGCTCCCCAATTCGGCGATTGGTCTGCCACTGCCAGTGATATCATAGCGAATTGTTTGAGCTGTTGCTGCACCACTAAAGGGCATTATCATCAGTCCCTCGTGAAAATAGAGGGCGTCAGTCAATCAATGCCTCATGCTAATGAGATTTTGTGGCAGAGCCTGTCTTAAACTGCGCAACCGCATCAGGTAATGATCTGAATTTCGACGCTATCATTTTTTCTTGGAGAGTCAACACTGCTTTGACGCTAGCCAGTGCAAACATAGCTATAAGTCCGAAAATTCCCACAAACACAACTAGCGTTTGGGCAAGACTTGCCGGTCGCTGCGATCTTGGCTTATTCTTTGAAGAGTCTGGTTGCTGCTCGATCTTCGGCAAACGCAGTGTGGTCAGTTGATCGTCGTCCATCAGTTCGATTTGCCTTACCCGGGGTTGCCCGGAAGTAGAGTTTCCCACGCTCCCATCCTAACGATCAAATTTAAAATCCGTATAAAAGTCGCAATCGAAAATTGTGAGTCAGATGTGAAAACTATGCTTTTCTGGCGTATTTCAACTGCTTGAGATATTCAAGCATGGCTCGCCAGGCTTGGGCGCGGTGAGAGAATCTGTTTTTTTCTGCCGAGGATATTTCGGCGACCGTTTGCTTATGATCCGGTAGATAGAAAATCGGATCGTAGCCGAAGCCGTTGCTGCCCTTTTCACTGAATCCAATCTGTCCGGACCATTTGCCTGAGGTGTTATGCAACAGCTCGCCTCTTGCGTTGACCAGAGCCATTGCGCAAATATAGGCTGCACCTCTTTTGTCGACTGGCACACCTGATAGCTCTTGCAAAAGTTTGACGCGGCGATCGACGTCGGACCCCTGGCAATACCGTGCCGAATAAATTCCTGGTTTGCCTCCCAGCGCGTCGACTTCAATGCCCGAATCTTCTCCCAAGGACATCAAGCCGGTAAGCTTGGCAGCTTCACGGGCCTTGATCAGAGCATTTTCAGCAAACGTACTTCCGTTTTCTTCTGGGTCGAAGTTTTCCGGCGCCAATTCCAGCTCAAGGTCATCAACATTGTCGGCTAATTGAAAGAGTTCACGAAGCTTGCCAGGGTTCTTAGTGCCCAGAACCAGTTTCATTCGAGTTTCAGTTCCCTTCTGCTCGGGTTCGTGCCGCCATTGCGCTTGCGTTGTGTGTTGAGAGGCGTGACGTTACTCGGTTTGGGCGCTGGGGTCGAGAGCTTGCGTCGGTGATCCTTACGCTGTACCCGCATTACGTCGCTAATCTGGCTGATTGCCTGAGAAACCTTGTTGAGCTGATTGATATCGACGACGTCGATAATGACATTTATCGTGGCAATCTTTTTCTCGGAAGAAGTTTCCACTCGCAGGTCTTTCAGATTGATCTTGAGGTCGGAGATCTTCTTAAGGACATCGCCGGCAACACCGACACGATCGATCGTCTCGATCTGCAATCCGGCTGGATAGGTGGTTTGTCTTTCCTGTGCCCAGTCGACAGTCATGCGACGCTCTGCGTCGGCCTTCATGAGATTCAGACAATCCTTGCGATGCACAGCAATGCCACTACCCCTGGTGACAACTCCTTCGATGTCTTCGCCGGGAACGGGTTGGCAACATTTTGCCAAATGATGGAGCAGACCGCCGAGGCTGCCGACATTGCTTGGTTTGGAATCTTGCGACGAGGAGACAGCATAACCCTTCTTGGCGATTCTTTCTTGTTGCTCCTGCTCTCTCAGTCGATTGACTACTTGTGCTACCGACAAATCGCCGTATCCGACAGCCGCGAGTATGTCGTTGGGATCGCTGAGATTTAGCTTCTTGCCTACGTCCTTGAGTTTTTCCGACTTGAGGAATTCATCCACTGCAGGCCGGCCAAGTTCTGCTTCCAGCATCTGTCTGCCTTGCTGGATGTGCTCTTCGCGGTGGTGCTTCTTAAACCACTGGCGTATCTTGCTCTTGGCACCGTGAGTCTTGGCAAAGTTAAGCCAGTCCATGGTTGGATGAGCATTCTTGCTGGTAATGATTTCGACAATGTCGCCATTCTTCAGCACCGTATTCAAGGGCACGATGCGATCGTTAATCCGGGCGCCGATGCAACGGTGGCCGATGTCGGTGTGGACGCTATAGGCAAAATCGATTGGTGAAGCACCGGACGGTAAGTCAAAGACGTCGCCTCGAGGACTGAAGACAAACACTTCATCGGAGAAGAGGTCCATCTTCACTGTATCGAGGTATTCTTGAGCATCCTTCAAATCGTGCTGCCAATCAACCAACTGTCTCAGCCAGGACAGCTTGCGATCGACGCTCTTATCTGCTTTGGAAGCCTCACCGTCTTCTTTGTATTTCCAGTGAGCAGCAATACCGTATTCAGCCACGTGGTGCATGCGGCGCGTGCGAATTTGGATCTCGACTGGCCGTCCTTCCGAGCCGACGACAGCGGTATGCAACGACTGATAGCTGTTGGATTTAGGCATGGCAATGTAATCTTTGAACCGCCCGGGAATTGGACGAAAGATTGCGTGCACTATGCCCAGCACTTCGTAGCACTTTTGCGTGTCCGGATCACCGTGCAACTCGCAGTAATTCTTGTCCTCGCTACTTTCGATGATGACCCGAATCGCCAGTACATCATAGAGTTCTTCGAAAGTCTTCTGCTGTGTCTTCATCTTCTTCCAGATGCTGAAAAGGTGCTTCGGACGCCCGACGATTTCTGCTTTCAAAGATCTGGTATCAAGTTCGTGATGCAGTGTGGATACGACGCCATGAATCAAATGTTCGCGCGCTTCGCGAGTGTCAGCCACGAGTTTCCCAATGTCTTGGTACTCCGTGGGATGGAGGTACTTAAGCCCAAGATCTTCCAACTCCCATTTAATTTGACCCAAACCGAATCGATTGGCTAGCGGCGCATAAATTTCCAGCGTTTCTTTGGCTATCTCGGCTTGTTTGCGCTGCACCATATAATCAAGCGTGCGCATATTATGCAAACGGTCAGCCAGTTTCACGAGCACTACTCGGACATCTTCGGCGATGGCGACGATCAGTTTGCGAAAGTTTTCGGCTTGCCGTTCTTCCTTCGAGCTGAAGCTGAACTTACCTAACTTGGTGACGCCTTCGACAATCTGTCGAACATCAGTGCCAAATTTTGCCTCCAGATCTGGTGCCTTTACTTCGCAGTCTTCCAGAACATCATGGAGCAGGCCGGCGGTAATTGTCTGGCGGTCGCCATTCAACTCAGCCAGTATGGTGGCCACCTCTACCGGGTGGATGATGTACGGCTCTTCCGACTTGCGAAACTGACCATCATGCGCCTGACGAGCGAACTCATAGGCTTCTCTTATGAAAGCAATATCCTGCGGCGATCGTCCCTGTCGACCTAAGTTGTCAAATAATTTGTCTTCCAGAGCTTTCAGCATCAGGCTCATACGTTTATTGACGTGGCTAAGTGACCGTCAGAGTTAATGAATAGTATACAATTGCTCAAATCGTTTCCCTACGCCAGATTTGAGCTAGTGACAAATCTTTAACGGGTGGTCAAGAAAGCGATCAGTTGGTGCTCTAACGTAATTCCTTCGGAACGGGATTGCTGCTGTCGTTCCAGAAGGTGTCCGGGCTTTTATTAACTGGCATCGAGGGGACAAGCGCCGGCGTACCGGAAGCGTAGTAGCTGCCGGACGATGTCGTATCAATGGTTGCGGGTTCGTAGTAGTTACCCGAGGCTTTGCTCGGCTCAGTTTGCATTACGCTCGGGGCAAATTGACCTGTGCTCCTGAAGGAACCCAGCCCGCCCATTCCGGACCAACCGCCCCAACCACCGCCCCAGGGACCACCCCAAGCTCCGCCCCAGCCCGAGCCACCCCAGCCTCCACGCCAGCCGCCGAAGCCGCCGCCCCAACCGGGTGCCCAGCCGCCACCCCAACCCCAACCGGGATGAAACCCGCCGCCGAAAGTGGACCAGGCCAATCCGGAGGCGATGCCCCCCAATAAGCCGCCTGCCATTGGAGCTCGGTAGGGATTTAATCCGAAGTTGGAGCGGATGATTTCAGTCGGGCGAGTATATGGCTTAGGTTGGCTGGCGAACCAGTTCGGAACGACGAACGGTCTTTCCTGTCCGTCACCCTTGTTCTGATAGGAGCTGGTGATCTGACCGGCCGAAAGTGCGCTTGCTGCGCTCGAGTCTGAAAAAGCGGGAGTAGTCGTCTCTTGACCGGTGTCGGAGCGCAATGCGCCTGTTGTTTCATTGGGCTTATCGTAATGCTTCGGTACCCACCACGATTTGCTCAGATCTTCGTCGGCAGCAATGGCCGCTAAGCTGAAAGATTGAGAAAGGGCGGCCAAACAAATGAGCGAAAAGCTAAATGATTGAGTGCGCATATCTAATATACATCCGCCTTATGATCGCCAACTGGGAGCAATCATACCTGAATGATTGCTGTCATGAATTGACCGCGTACTTAACTAACAGATTTTGGCAAATTTCAGTCTCTTTGTCGGTGAGCGGCGAGGGGACGAACTTGATCGAAAACGCCTGCTCGAAACCGGAGCGCAAAGCCGTTTCTAATTCTGCAATGGAAACGATGCGTCCAGCCAATTCATACAAATTGGCATGATGTGTCGATTGTCCGTTCTGGTCTTCTCCGGTAAGTGCGCTCATTAGCTCTTGCGGTTGATTGAGAATGATCGATCCATGCTGCAAAACGGCATGTCTGCGCCGCACTTGCGCACTGCCGACAAGCTTCCTTCCCTGGTAATGTAAATCGGCCACCGTGGTAGCTTGAAAACAATCGATTCGATCGGAACCCAGCGACCTGCTGTTGCCGATTTCTAATTCGAAACCCAGTTGCCTGAAGGCGCAGATCAACCCCTGACATATTTGCTTGTATGCACCGATAACACTTTCACTTAAGATGCCATCGCCTGCGGCTGAATCTGAGAGTCGACTTGAGCCCACAAATGAATAGGTCAAATCGTTTTGGTGGAGAACGGCGCGGCCACCGGTTGGGCGTCTGACGAGGGCGAAGCCGTTTGAGGATATTTTATTTTGCGTCTCGGCATTCAATTTTTGCGAGTAGCCGATTGAAACCGTCGGTGGCGAAAATTGATAGAGTCTCAATGTGGTCGGTACGAGATCTTCAAGGTGCGCTTCCAGGATCGCCTCGTCGATAGCCATGTTGCTGGCTGCATCAAAGCTGCCACAGGCTATGAATCTTGCTGTTTTGGCATCGCCAGCCATGGTTTCTTCATCTGTTCCTTATTTAATTGGCCATCTCATAAAAGATCGAGCCTAAGGTCGGTAGAATTCTACGTTGATTTGTAGGATTAATATCCGAGGTACTGTGCTTGCCAAAGAACGTCCAGGAAACGCCTCGCCCAAGACTCGGCCAGATCAATTACATCAATTCTTTGCCGATATCCCTACCGATTGATCGAGGAATAGTGGGCATTGAAGCGGAAGTGCATTATGGCACGCCCCAGGAATTAAATCGTGGGTACGCCGCCAATAGCCTCGATTTAGGTGTGATGAGCGCTTTCTTCTACCTGCAAAGTAGCGGGCTGAAAATCTTTGCCGACTTGTCTATTTCAAGTTCTGGCCCCGTGGGCAGCGTTTTGTTTTTCTCGAAAGCTGAACTTAGGCAGGGTAAGTCCTTGAAAATAGCGGTCTCTAGCGCTTCTGCAACGTCAGTGAATTTGCTGTCAATTCTGCTCAAGGAGGAGTACAAAATCGAGGCAAGCTTTAATTATTGCCCGATGCCCGATTTGACTGCTCGAGACATCGACGGCGCCCTGGTGATCGGCGATTACGCGCTTAATGTAGATGCCTCCTGGTCGAAAATAAGCCGCCGCGTCGATTTAGGCGAATGGTGGAGCAGCCGATTCAACCTGCCTATGGTCTTTGCTGTCTGGGCAGCCCGTGCCGATTGGCAGAATCTGCACGGCGCCGAATGCGATCGCCTCGCCAATAGTCTTAATGAATCACTTGCTGCCGGCTTGGGAACGGCTTTCGATCAGGTGGTCGCAGAAGCGGCAAAACGCAGCAGACTGTCCACCTCTAGGCTTGAGCGCTACTTCCGAGCAGAGCTTGATTTCTCCTTCTCAAGTGCCCATCTGGCCGGCCTTAATAGATATAAATCTTTGTGCGAAAAACACGGACTTTTTGGCCAAGGCCTACCGGATCGCCTACTGCAAGGGGTGCCATTGGGGTAGCTACGATAAAGATCCCCCTTGAGATTGGCTTAAGGATTGATATACTTAAGGTTCAAACTGCTTTACGCGTACAGCAATTCAGTTGGCATTATGATGGATCCGTTGCCACCCGAGCCTTCAGGGCAGTTCAACATGGACTTCCGCCCCCCTGGGACGGTTGGACAGCAATATGGCGGTCGACCGGATCGTTTTCATCCTGTGTTGCAAGGTCGCTGGGAAATTCTCGAACAACTGGGTCAGGGCGGTATGGGTACCGTCTACAAGGCGCGCGACTTGAATCTTGCCAACCGTCTTTGCGTTGTCAAAAAATTGCGAGTCGATTTCTTCCGCCAAGAAGAGCGCGAGCAAGCTCTTGAGTTTTTTGACAGGGAAGCGAGCATGCTTAGCACGCTCAAGCATCCAAACATTGTCCGCATCTATGATCGCTTTCGCGAGAACGAAAACTACTACCTGGTCATGGAGTATGTTGAAGGCGAAAACCTTGAACAAATGTTGGTCGGACGCGGTGAGCCATTTAGCGAAGCTCAGGTGACGGAGTGGGCGATCACAATCTGCGAAGTTTTGCATTACCTCCACAGCCGCCGGCCGCCGGTAATCTATCGTGACTTGAAGCCGAGCAACATAATGCTTGATGCCGTAGATGGTATCAAGCTCGTCGACTTCGGAATTGCCAGACCGTATCGTGAAGATGGCGAGAACACTCACGTCGTATCCGGAGGATATTCTCCGCCCGAGCAGTACTGGGGTGGTGCCGATACGCGTTCGGACATCTATGCACTGGGTGCGACAATGCACTTTTTGCTCACGGGCACGGAGCCGACTGCTTTAAAGACATCCAGTCCGAGGAAGGTCAATTCAAAACTGTCGGCCAAGATTGACAGCATAGTGCAGAAGGCAACTTCCCAATATGTCGAATTGCGCTACCAGTACGCATGCGCTATGCGTGAAGACCTGGAGGCACCGATTAGACAAGTATCTCGGCGGCTTTCCCCGAACTTCTTAAGCGCCATCTGGATTTTTTCACTGGGCGCTCTCGTAATTACGTGTTTGACGTTCTTCAATACCGCCGGAAGGCACCTATTCTCTTCCTTCAAATTTGGTGCCGCTTCTAGTGGACGTGGTGAGACAGAATCGATCGGTTCATTGTCTCAATCCAAGGTTGTTAAGCCGGCACCCCAGACCGTGACTGAGCAGCCGTCAGAGAAGCCAAAACCAGAAAAGACCGAACCTAAAATTGCTTCGGTCGAATCCCTCATGCAGATCAAAGCTCAAAACGAAGAGCCCAAGATCCGCTCCTACCCTCTGGATCTAGCTGTACCAGAAACCAGAGAAGAACTGCTTACGGATCCGGAAGGTTTGAAGCCGGTGGATGAAGGTATGGACAAAGCTTCAGAAGGCATGCCTTAGTTATTAGGTTAGGGACGATCTTGACTAATAAATTAACTGAAAGTTCGATCGAGAGGTTGAGATCGCTGAAGCGCCCCACGCCGAAGGATCTGGAATCGTTCTTGGTCGAATTTCACAACTCTAAGCCGGGTATAACTGAAAACACTTTTGGCGCTTGCCGAACTGGCGAAGGTTTATCAAGTTACCAAGTTCTGGTTGATCTCGCGGGCAATTTAGTGGGAGCAACCGTTGTCGACCTGGCCTGTGGTAACGGAGCTCTCACTCACTTATTAGCTGATCAAGTGGGAACTGGCGGTAAGGTAATCGCGATTGATATGAGCAAGTCCGAGTTGTCTCTTGCTCGCGAACGATTGGCTGGCAGAGCGAATGTCCAATTTATTGAAGCCGCCGCCGCCGACATTCCTTTATCGCCTCGGTCTGCACAAGCAATTCTTTGCCATCTGGCTTTAATGCTCTTCAATCCGATAGCACCTGTAGTTGCGGAAATTACCCGGGTGCTACAACCGAATGGAGTGTTCGCCGCTATAGTTACAGAATTCAGTACCAGCACATTTGGTGAACTACGCTCCTTGTTGCTGGACTCGTTGAAAATAGATGGCTGGGAGCCACAATATCTGGCTTTGGGTGATCCCCAAACAAAAGATCCGGCTAGACTGCGTGCGCTTTTCGCACCACCAAACTTTGATAGTTTTGATAGCAACCTTTTCCAGGTTGTACTTAGAGGAAGCGCCTCCGAACTGTCTGATTTACTCATAGAGTTTTTCTATCATACGATTCTGTTGACAGAGCAAACTCGCGAAAAATTACGCAGGAAATGCGAAAGTATCTTAGGTATTGAATCTACGGTGGAACTTCCCATATTTTTGCGGACGATCATCGCCAGGCGTAGTGATGAGTAAAGCCGAGGGCTAGACACTTAAGATCCCCACTTACGAGCGCTTACTCGAGATAGAGCAATAATGGGAAAATAGAGCGCAAGCGCTTACATTTTATGGTACCAGCTCCAGTCGCCGATTTTGATCAGGGGATGGTCTCCTGGTACCGGTTGAACATCAAGAGAAAACTCATCCTTATCTGAGTAATCGTGATCCGGCCTGTAAACAAAGAAATACCCGAAAGGCGGTCCGTCTGTTCTGAACTGTAAATAGTAGATGTTATGCCAGCGCTTATACCAGAATGTATTGGCGTTATCCGTTCCTGCTTGCTCTAAAGAAATTGGGTAAGCTCCGTTTTTGATTTTGAACGCCTCGATCGATGCGATTATCGGCTCAGCCTTCCTCATAACCCCTTGCGCAAATAAAAGGCGCACCGGTTCGGCGGCAAAAAAAACAATTGTCAGGGCGGCGAGCGATACTCCAATGGATACTGCGAATAATTTAGTGAATGGTCTCCAACGTCCTACTAAGTAGCTAATTGCTACAAGGGGCAGGCCGAGAATGATCACGGCGCCCGCTAATAGCAGCACGAAGAATTCCACAGATAACATTCGACATTACCAAAAGTGGTGTCAAGGAGTTTCCAAGCAGGAGCATAACACAACTTTTCCCAATCTCCGCAGGTTCTTTAGCTACCGAAATTAGTGTATGTAGCCTGTCTGACTTAGAACCAGAACGGCGAGCCCGAAAATGAGACGATAGCCGACGAACACCTTGGTTGAATGGGTGCGAAGATATTTCAGAAGCCACGCGATCGAGAGATAGCTGACAATAGTTGAGATGATCAATCCCACTATAAGATCGATGGAATGTGCCTGATCGAGTCCCTGGCTGAGCATTTCTTTTAGTTCCAGAAGCCCGCTCAAAATAATTGCCGGGATGCCTAATAAGAAGCTAAATCTGGCTGCGTCTTCTCTCTTGATGTTGAGAAGCATAGCTACTGTTAGCGTTGAACCACTGCGAGAACAACCAGGAATAAGAGCCATTGCCTGCCCAAGACCGACAAGCAATCCGTCCTTAGCACCGAGCGCCTGCATATCCCGCAATTGCTTGTGGCGACTCTCGGCAAAGAGTAAGAACAACGCCATGAAGATAGAAGAACAGCCGATCACTATAAGTGAACGAAGCGGACTGCCTTCTTGTTCAAGAACATGTTTGAGTAACAGTCCAAGGATACATATCGGCAAAGTGCCGATGATAATACCGCCGAACAGCCGACACTCCTCGCTGTCGAAGTTTTTTGTTTGAATTGCCTTTAACGTCCCGGCAAGGATGTGGATAATATCGCTTCGAAAATAGGCGATAACAGCGATGACTGAACCAAGCTGGATGACCGCCGACATTGCTGCTCCAGGATCCGGCCAACCTAGAAGCGATGGAACGACTCTAAGATGAGCTGTGCTGCTGATTGGTAAAAACTCGGTCAGCCCCTGCACTACCCCTAATACCATTGATTCGACGATAGACATTATTGCTCCCAATCACCTTGACACATAGTAACTACTTGCTGAAATAATGTGGCCTTCTCAGTCAACCTTCTTCACGCACCGTAATGCCAGCTGGTAGGCTTGAGAACGCTTCATGCCAAATTGCTCAGCACAGTGAGTGGAGATTTCTTTAACCCCGCGACCTTCAGAGATCATCTTCTTGATGGCTTTGACGACAGTATCTTCGCTGGCCTTTGAATGACGCTTACCTTGATGACTATCGTCGGAGCTGGCTACGACGAGCACACATTCTCCCATAACCCGGTTATTTGAAGCGAAATCGTCCAGCTGAGAAAGCGTCCCTCGCAGAAATTGCTCATGCATTTTTGTCAGTTCCCTGGCGATGCACGCCCGCCTGTCTCCTAAGACGGTTCTGACGAGAGTGAGGGTCTTCGCTAGTTTGTGCGGTGATACATAGAAGACAATCGTTCGATTATCGGGGGCGAGTTCGGCCAGACGTGTCTTAGCCGCACCTGGTTTGTCCGGGAGGAACCCTTCAAAGACAAAACGATTGCATGGCAACCCGCTTCCTACGAGGGCAAGCACAAAAGCGCTTGGACCAGGAATAGGAATTACCTGCATGCCACAGGCTATCGCTTCTTGCACAATCTCGTACCCCGGGTCTGATATCAGCGGTGTCCCGGCATCGGATAAAAGAGCAATTGTCTGGTCAGCCTGGCTTGCCTGGGTAATCAGCGAAGTGCGCGCAGTTTCGTTAAACTCATGGCAGCTCACCATGCGCTTTTTTATTTTGAGATGATTCAACAGCTTAATGCTCACCCGCGTGTCCTCAGCCAGAATATAATCGCAATCCTTGAGACTCTTCTCTACCCGGGTCGATATATCGCCCAGATTTCCCACCGGAGTAGCAATTAGCAGTAGTTTCCCTGGCAAAGGCTTACCCTGAATTAAATTCCGTAATCAAGTGGACTTTCGCTCTCCTGCCGCGCACCGGCAGCTTCAGGCGAGCGAATGCGATCAGCGAGCCTGAGCTCATCGCATGCTCTATGCGTGTCTAATATTATCCTGTTGGTTTCTGCGGGAGCTTTCGTTAGAAACTAGTTCTGCTTCATATGTTTGCAATCCGAACACATCCACTTTTGAAATGTATCTGCGCGGGTTAAACTTATACCTCTATCCGAGTAGGTAAACGCCATCATGTTCAAGATTTCCAACCTGGTTCTGGTAATTTCTTGTGTGCTTTTAGCCGGCTGCGGAACAGCACCGGCGGGACAAAGTACTTCGGGCAGTAAGCTCAGCGACGTCACGATTGCTCAATTTGGGCACGTGTTCGTTTACATGCCACTCTATGTTGCCCTCGATAAGGGCTTCTTTAAAGATCAAGGGCTTGATGTGAAGCTAGTCAGTACGGGGGGAGACGAGAAGACGTTTGCGGCCGTCGCCAGTGGTAATGCGCAATTCGGGGTTTCCGATCCTACCTTTACGGCGATTGCCAGAGAGCGTGGTCAGGGTGGGAAAGTTGTTGCTGCGGTAGTTAAGGGTGTTCCCTTATCGGTTGTTTGCTTTAAAGATGCCAAACCTATTAGCGAACCGACGGGGTTTGCCGGAGATCGAATCGCTACTTATAGTGCACCGTCTACTTCATACACAGTGATGAAGCAACTGCTGGAGAACAATGGACACCCGGTCAAGGCAAAGATTGTGCAAGGAGCCTTCGGTACGTTGCAGGCGATGGTCAAATCAGATCAGGCTGATATGGCCCTGGA